>CAYXNR010000042.1:0-21237 GCA_964466595.1 uncultured Coxiellaceae bacterium
ACGTAAAAAATCGCTTGCATTAGAAGACGGTAGGTCAAGTCTTCACATGACACAAGGAAAACATAACATGTGTCATGTGAAGACTTGACCCCTTTTTTTTTTTTAAAATTATAGACTTTATCTTAAAACACACAAAGGAAAATGTGCCCTGTTCTCGAATTTTAGAAAGGCGACGAACAACGAAAATTCGACTAGAGTTCGTTCCTTATTCAGTGTAGAATGAACAGCCACTCCAATAGTATAGTTAAATTGAGGTGAGCATGCGCATTATTCAAGAAGCTTTAACCTTTGATGATGTTCTCCTCGTGCCTGCTGAATCTCATGTGTTGCCAAAAGATATTCAGTTAAAAACCCAGCTAACGCGTAAAATTTATCTTAATATTCCTTTAGTTGCTGCTGCCATGGACACGGTGACCGAAGCGCGTTTAGCCATTGCTCTGGCTCAAGAAGGGGGGGTGGGTATTATTCATCGGAATATGCCGGTGGATCGACAGGCAGCAGAGGTTCGTCAAGTCAAAAAATTTGAAAGCGGTGTGGTCAAAGATCCGGTCACCGTTTCTCCGCAAATCCCCCTTCGGCAGCTGATTGAGCTGAGCCGAATCCATCATTTTCATGCTTTTCCGGTGATAGACGAGCATAAAAAATTAGTCGGTATTATCACGGGCCGAGATCTCCGTTTCGAATCGGACCTGGATCAGCCTGTTTCCAAAGTGATGACTCCACAAGAACGGTTGGTGACTGTCAAAGAACCGGCGGAACGAACAGCAGTCATTCAACTTTTACGACACCATCGTATTGAAAAAGTACTGGTGGTCGATGAAGCTTTTCGATTAAAGGGAATGATTACTGTTAAAGATATCCTCAAAGAACAAGAAAAGCCTTTTGCTTGCAAGGACGAAGCAGGCCAGCTGCGTGTGGGTGCAGCCTTGGGGACCGGTTCCGATGTTGAAAGGCGAGCAGAAGCTTTAGTAGCTGCTGGTGTTGACTTGCTTGTGGTGGATACGGCCCATGGTCATGCGCAGTCTGTGCTTGAAACTGTACGCTGGCTTAAAAAAAATTATCCGCAGAAGGAGATCGTAGCAGGTAATATTGCTACAGCGGCAGCAGCAAAAGCTTTAGCGGATGCGGGTGCGGATGCAGTAAAGGTGGGAATTGGTCCGGGTTCTATTTGCACGACCCGTATTGTCACCGGGGTAGGTCTGCCTCAAATCACAGCAGTAGCCAATGTAAAAGAAGCCTTGCAAGGGACAGCGGTCCACGTGATTGCAGACGGCGGGATTCGCTATTCCGGCGATATTTGTAAAGCCCTGGCAGCGGGGGCGGATGCGGTCATGATTGGGAGTTTATTTGCGGGCACGGAAGAAGCGCCCGGGGAAGTGGAACTTTATCAAGGTCGCTCCTATAAAGCTTATCGTGGAATGGGTTCGCTCGGCGCCATGGCAGAACGTCAAGGTTCGAGTGAACGCTATTTTCAAGAGAACACAACCGCTTTGGAGAAATTTGTTCCAGAAGGGATTGAGGGACGTGTTCCTTATAAGGGAAAAGTGATCCATATCATTAACCAATTAATCGGCGGACTGCGTTCGGGGATGGGCTATACAGGCTGTCCCGATCTCAAAACCTTGCAGGAAAAAGCAGAATTTGTTCGTATTACCGCTTCTGGGGTGAGAGAAAGTCATGTACATGATGTGCAAATTACGAAAGAAGCGCCGAATTATTACAGTGATCAAAAATAATGGCTATCCCTGCGCAAACTATTTTAATTCTCGATTTTGGCTCACAATATACACAGTTGATCGCGCGATGTATCCGTGAAATGGGTGTGTATTGTGAAATCCATCCTTATACCGTTTCAGATGAATGGATTCAAACTTTTGCTCCCAAGGGAATCATTTTATCCGGCGGGCCTGAAACAGTGCTGGATGCCGGAAGCCCGCGTGCGCCAGAACAGGTTTTTAAACAAGGCTGTCCTGTCTTAGGAATTTGCTATGGGATGCAAACCATGGCCCAGCAACTTGGCGGACTGGTGGCGACGGGGATGCAACGCGAATTTGGGTATACTGAAGTCGCAGTGGTTTCGCCAGGACTGTTACTGAAGAGTATAAAAGATAAATTAATGATGAAGCAGCCCATTCTCGAGGTCTGGATGAGTCATGGCGATCACGTTTATCAGCTGCCTGCTCATTTTACCGTGCTTGCTTCTACTAAAACTTGTCCGGTGGTAGCTATGGGAGATGAGAAGCGGCGTTTTTATGGCCTCCAATTCCACCCGGAAGTGACCCATACGCCACAAGGAAAACGCATTTTAGAACGTTTTATCCTGGAACTCTGTGCTTGTGAACCCCTCTGGACCACCTTGAATATTATCGATGAGCTAAAACAGCAAATAAAAAATCAAGTTAAAAACGATTCCGTTATTTTGGCTCTTTCCGGCGGAGTGGATTCTTCCGTGTTGGCGGCTTTGCTGCAACCTGTAATCGGGAAGCAATTGACTTGTATTTTTGTGGATACGGGCTTACTGCGTTTGGACGAAGCCAAGCAAGTGAAGACTTTATTTGCGAACCATTTGGGAATGCGCCTCATTACCGTCGAAGCAGAAAAACGTTTTCTAGCGGCTTTAAAAGATGTCACGAATCCAGAGCAGAAAAGGAAAGTCATTGGCAATCTTTTTATTCACATTTTTGAAGAAGAAGCACGCAAAATAAAAAATGCAAATTGGTTAGCACAGGGAACGATTTATTCTGATGTTATTGAATCAGCGGGCAACAAGAGCCAAGCCCATAAGATTAAGTCCCATCATAATGTTGGGGGCTTACCGCAAACCATGCGGCTTAAATTATTAGAGCCCTTGCGTATGTTATTCAAAGATGAAGTGAGAAAAATCGGCCTCGAGCTCGGTCTTCCAGAAGAGCTAGTTTATCGTCATCCTTTTCCAGGTCCGGGTTTGGCTGTGCGTGTTTTAGGGGAAGTGAAAAAGGAAAATCTGGAAAAGCTGCGTCGTGCCGATGCGATTTTAATTGAAGAACTCTACCACAAGCAACTCTATCATCAAGTCAGTCAGGCCTTTGCTGTATTTTTAGCGGTGAAATCGGTCGGCGTGCTGGGCGATCGCCGTCATTATGATGATGTGATTGCTTTACGCGTGGTAAAATCAACTGACTTCATGACTGCCCATTGGGCTGAATTGCCGCATGCTTTCCTGGCGGAGGTTTCGAATCGTATCGTTAATGAAGTGCCTGGCGTTTCTCGTGTGGTGTATGATGTAACAGGTAAACCGCCTGCCACGATTGAGTGGGAATGAAGATGTTCTCGGAACAAGATCATTTTTGGATGCAGCATGCTTTAGCATGGACTGAGACCAGTCTTTTTGTCCCAATCCTTCTCGAATTGTAGCACCTGCTTCAATTGACACAGCCCTACACAAAATTGTTTAACGATTTTATTACTAGAAGGTTTAGGTAGGGCAAATAATAGTGACAGTACAGTTGGTCTTTTAGAAAGGTCATCTAAAAAAGAGTTAGGTGGTGGGGAAAGTGGGGAAGCAGATTCATTTTCAGCAATGGTAATGACTTTTGATAAGGCTTCATTCCAATGTGAAAGGGGTGCGACCTCCTCTTTCGCTTCTCTCGCGGTTTGCTCAGCAAGTTTAATTTCACTCATCATCAACTTAAATACAGGATAAGCTTCAACATATTTTTCCATCGAATTATTTTCAATGTCATTTAATATGAATAACAATAGCCTGTGTATCGCTGCGCCCAATAGGACCTCAAATGGAAGCTTGTATTCCTCGGCTGCTTTTCTTAAATCCATTTCAATTTTTTCAATAGGATCTTCCTCTTCAGATAGGTGACTGATCGTATCGTGATCAAAAACTCTCCTCTGAGAAAGGTTAAAAAGTCTCTGCGCGAAAGAAATTTCCTCGAGTACAAAAGGGTTAAGTTCAAGCTCAGCATGACGGATTTTAATTTGATCTAAACGCTGCTTCTCTTCTTTATACCCCTTACGCGCCCAATGCAGGTAATACACAAGCTCTTCGTTAAGAATACCTTTAAAATCAATATTCAAATACCTGCAACTCGCCATTAATTTGTTAATGGTGTCTAGGCTAGTATCAACTAAACGACGGGGGCCATAATAAAATTTTTTCCCTTCTATTTTTTCATCCAATAATTTTCTCAAACGAAGTGTAATAGTAGTTTTAATACGAGGCTTGAGAGTCTTATTGTCGAAAATATTCATCCCCAAGAATTTTTCAGCACAAAGCTCCGGCAACAGATCTTCATAGATGAACCTTACATCATGTTCATCTGCCAGATCTAGCTTCGCAAATTCAATAAAATTTTCTAAAACAGCTCTCACGTCGTTTCTATTAAGCTGAATGTATTGATGACTCTCATCCTCTGAAATACTATCAGGTAGAGAATTGAGTGAACTTGACTGCGGAATATAATTGAGCTCGGCTATTTCTAAAAGCTTTTCCTTGATAAAATAACGAAGGTAAGGATTATGTGTGAGCAAAGGCGCGTTGTGAGGCGTAAGGTCATCCTTTGTTATAATTTTATCTGCAATCATTTTCTGAATAACTTGATATCCTAAAGCGATCAAAACCTCACGCGGGGTGTTCGAATCCTGTCTTGCCAACATCGTTGCTACTCCTTACTAAACAACATTAAACATCAACGGCTACAGCCTATTCAGAAGTCAAAAGTCTATGAATAATTTCGAGCTGTGTATTATGAGTATACTTATTTCCAAACGCAATAAATAATTTTATTATATCGAAGTGGGATTTTGATATAGCTATATTTTGCGAAAAGCTTTTTTAATTTCCTCGAGCGATGCATCTTGCTCAATTCCTAAAACTTCATAATAAGATTCTTCTTTACCTATAGGCTTGTCGATAAAATTTCTAGGCTTACTCATGTTAATTTCCGAAGGTAAAGGTATAAATCTCAAGTCCAGGGGCAAGCGGGCTGACTTGCAAAATGCCTTCTTCCGGTCGGTTTAACACTAGGGCCTCATATAACCGTGGTTTGCTAACACGAATGATACTATGCAACTTACCGTTTAATGCTATGCTCACTGACAGTGTTTTATTGGTTGCGCTTCCCATCACAATAAAGACCTTTCGCGCGAAAAAGTCTAGCCTTAAAGTAGAGGACTCTGTAACAGAAACGATTCGGTTAGCATAAACCATCCATGCACCTTGTAGTGCCCACGAATTTGTCCTTAGCTTTGAAGGGAAGCTGTATTCAGCTATTTGGTTTTTTGTAAGTGCTTCTGGACTGGAAAAGCGTTCAGCTCGAGCATAGCCAAAATAAGTTTCAGGCGTCAGCGGTGCAAACGGTGGCAGATCTGCCGAAGTGGAGCTAGCTGTAGTCGGCCCTTTTAAGCCCAGAAGAAAACGAATGTTATTTTCGGTCTCTGCATAAGCACCTTCCCCAAAATGCGTATAAACAACTTCGCCGTTCTTGTTAATGAGATAGTGTGCAGGCCAATAACTATTTTTAAAATTCCGCCAGGTCACAAATTGATTATCGAGTCCGACAGGATAAAGGATGCCATCCTGAGCGACAGCATTTTTTACGTTAGATAAATCTTTTTCAAAGTCAAACTCAGGCGTATGAACGCCAATAATAATTAAACCTTGATCATGATACTTTTTATACCAGTCTTTTAAATAAGGTAAGGTGCGAATGCAATTGATACAGGAGTAGGTCCAAAAATCAATTAAAACAACTTTACCTTTGAGCTGGTTGAGGCTCAAGGCTTGAGAATTAATCCAGGCGCTGATACCGCCAAGAGCCGGCGCGGGATAAGGTTCCGCCAAGCCATCTTGCAATTCGACAACAGCTGTCGGCATATTTGCTGTCCTTATTCCTGTGGTAGACCTAGTGCTATTTTCAAAATAGATAATATATACAACGGTGGCAATAATGATCATGCCTAGTAGTTCACGAAATAAAACAGTATGCGTTTTTAAAAAACCCAATCGTGGTAGCAGACCTCTCCCAAAAAAGGCAATAATGAACATGGGTCCTGCTGCGCCAGCAGCAAAAGCCAGTATTGTTAAAAAACTCAAAAAAGTGGTTTGTTGAATAATGGTTTGCACAATGACTGCCGCCAAAATCGGACCGGCACAGGGTGTCCAAATCAGCGCGACCAGACTGCCAAAGATAAGGCCGCTAATAAAATCTTCCTGTGGTTTGCTTACGGAAGCTAAGTTGGCTCCAACTCGGGTGAGACGCTGTGTATACTGAGTAAATTTTTCCCCAAGAAAGGGTAAAACCATGATGAGGCCGAGTAAAAAAAGAAGGCCGTAAGAAATGTACCGAATCAGCCCGAGATCAATCCCTGAATATTCAACCAATTTACGAGAAAAAAAGGTAAATAAGGAAAAAATGACAATGAATCCACAGATAATGCCGAGAGGACGCTTTTTGCTTCCGGTAAGAGAGCCCGCGAGAATAATCGGTAGGATGGGCAAAATACAAGGCGATAAAATTAAGGCAAAGCCCTCGATAAATCCCAAGCCGATATTCAATAAACCGACATACATAGGCACACTTCCCTTTGATAAGCCTAAGCACATTAAACTTTAGCACAATCATGAAGTTGTGGTCAAATCTTGTCTTCAACCTTCAGACTAAATAAAAGGGGTCAAGTCTTCACATGACACAAGATAATCATAAGATGTGTCATGTGAAGACTTGACCCCTTTCCCTTGGAAGGGTGTATTTCAAGATACAACCCCTTTCTTTCCTTCCTTGTATCCTGGTTTTCATGTTGAATTCCCTCTCATCCATATTAAGCTTCACTTTATGATATAATTAATTTTATATATAAACCATACCATAAAACCCTAAAGCAGACGTTTGTCATAGGAAGTCATGGCCTGATGGATCAAATTGAATTATATATTTTCTTATGGGGAGTCAGCTTATTCGTTGCCCTGCTTTTCAATAAAACAGCTTTACCTATTCCCTTAATGCTTGTTATTGCAGGTATGTTTTTAGGTTTCATCCCCTGGATACCGAAGGTTAATCTCCAGCCTCAATTTGTTTTAGATGTGTTTATTCCGCTTTTAGTCTATGGTGCTAGCGCCAATTTTTCCTGGAAAGATATTAGGCATAATTTACGGCCCATTGCTTTACTTTCCATTGGTCACGTTTTATTTATTACTCTCTTGGTGGCCTTAGCGATTCATACCGTCTTGCCTGCCTTAGGCTGGCCCTTGTCTTTTGTTTTAGGTGCTATTGTTTCCCCACCAGATGATGTCGCTATCTTGGCTATCGCTGATAAAATCAACTTTCCTTCGCAGGTTCTCACTATTTTAAAAGGAGAAAGTCTTTTAAATGATGCAACCGCCTTGATTCTCTTTCGTTTTTCTTTGGTCGCTGCAATCACTCATCAATTTTCTACCTTTCCTGCTATTTCTGCTTTTATTTTAGTTGTGCTAGGCGAAACAGCCTATGGCATCCTTTTAGGCCATGTGATGGGAAAACTGAGGCTGCGGATTGAAGATCCTATACTCCAAATTATGATGTCTATTCTTACCCCCTTCCTTGCTTATTTACCTGCAGAAAGGCTAGGCGGTTGTGGCGTTTTAGCCACTGTCGTGACGGGTTTTGTAATTGGCCATCGTTATCTAGAGCGCTTTACTCCGTCTGTTCGAATAGTGGGTTCTTCTGTCTGGTCCAGTCTTTCCTTTGCGCTTCAAAGTATTATTTTTCTCATGGTCGGACTCAACCTCGAAGCAACAATACGGGGCATCTCATCCATTCCTCTTCTTTTACTCATAAAATATAGCACAGTCGTTATTTTGACTGTCATTTTGGGTCGATTTATTTGGGTTTATTTTGGCGCCTATCTCCCGCGATTTTTATTTTTTACTACTCCGAAAAAAGATCCTTACCCCAGTTGGCAACAACCTTTTATTGTTTCCTGGGCCGGCATGCGCGGCGTTATTTCCCTTGCTGCGGTCCTTGCTCTTCCTCCTCTCGCTAGGTTTTTGGAAGGAGCAAACGCTAAAGATTTACTAACCTTCCTTGTATTCTCGGTCATTACCGTTACCCTGCTTGTTCAGGGCTTAAGCCTACCCTGGCTGATTAAAAAACTGGGGCTGCATAGTTTTAGTTTACGAGAAAGGTACAGTGAACATTTATCTGAATTATCTGCCCGCGTTAAAATTTCTAGAAAGGTGCTGCATTGGTTGCTCCAATATAAAAAAGAAATTAAAGATCAAGAATTTTTACTTGATAAAGTAAAATTACGCATTCAAGAATATCAATTACGCTGTAGACAGCTTTCCACTGTTTTAAATAATCATCACCGTATGGAAGTTCATGAAGATAATGGGGAGCAACGAGAAAGCAGGCTGTTATCCTCACAAATAAACGAATTAGAAAGAAGTGAATTATTAAAACTCTGGCATGAAAATAAAATTAGCTATGGGGTAAGAACTAAAATTTTACAGCAGTTAGATCATCGGTTTAAGCATATTAGTGGGTAATTAGCGGCTCTGAACATTATATATTCCATTTCTAGTTGCGGCAGGAAGGCTCGGACAACACTGAGCGATTTTTTCTTTAAAAAACCCGAAGCAATGCGCAAAATACGATTTCTTTTTTACCTCAAGCGGAGAGTCTTCAAAGGTGGCGTAATTCTGTGCTTTGCTATCAGGCTTGATTAAGGGCTCTTCTTCTGCTTCAGGTAACCTTTGCTTTCTCATAGCAGTCTCTAGCGCCTGCTTTTTTTGATATTGTATGCGTACTTGATTTACAAAAGACAAACCTTCAACAAGTGTAATTGTTGCTAAGGCTAAGGTCAGGAACTGTCCTAGCCAGCTAGCCCAAGTCGACCAGCTATGTTCTAGAAAATTTACAACTTCATCATAACCATAGACTTGACTAATATGTTCAATAGGATAAAGGACAGCCAAATAAATACCAGAGGCCTGTGCAGCGCGATAATAAAAACGGAGGTCTAAAGAAGGAAAACATCTTGAATAGAGTAGATGAAAAAATAAGGCACTCAAGCCACAACCCAGCGGATAAAACATACATCTAATTAAAGCTGGAAAGGGAAACTGATGGCTATAAAAATAACTACTCATTCTTTTATCATGCGAGCCCCACTGCAATAAAGAACCGCCCACCATACCACCAAGAAAAGGAATGCCTATAATCGAAAGGAATAGGTCTGCAAGATGCGTTTCTCTTTGTTTTCTTGTCCACTGCATTAACTCTCGCGTCATATTCGATTGACTAGAGCTAGGGGCAAATCGCAGTAGGCAAGAGGAAATAATAAAATTGGCAAAAAGGGCTGCTATCATATACAAACATTGTAATAAGGGGTCTCGAACAAGATCTTTTATATCTGAATATAATCCGGGCTCATAACAATCTACACTTCCTTTATCGTGCCAACTACAAACCATAGGATTTTGTCCCAGGTTTAGTCTATTAAAAAAAGCCAAAACAAAAAAAGTAGTGAGCGCACTAGTGAGAGAAATAAGTGCATCAACCGAACTGCAGCTATAACCGGGTAGAGGATGAATATATTTTTTGTCTATTACCTTCCCAACAGCATAAATCAGTAAAATATTCATAGACAAAATAAAATGAAAAAGAGCAGCATCAAACACAGGGTTAAATGCATGATTCAAGGTGGCAGGAAAAGAGATATGCTCCAGCGCAGGTGAATAGGGCTTTGTATTTGCAAATTGCAGCTCTAGCACTATTTTTTCAAAAATCCTATAAAAAATAGGCGCCTCAGTCAAGAGCATCATCGCAGTAGGATAACTTGTCGCAATAAGATAATACCATATTCCCATATGAAATTTTTTGACATAGCTGAATTGTCCGGTGTCGATTTCGGCAAGTTCTTCTATCATGTTTACATTTAATGTTGTATTTTCTGTAATTATTTTCAAAATTTCAGGAAAGCATGCTTCTATCATCTCTTCTGTAAAATTTCGCTTCAAATCAGCAAACCTTAATTTTCTTGGCAAAAGAAGGTCTATTACTTCCGCAGGAATCCAGTCTTCTATGGGCACCCAAGCCGGGGTAAGTGGGTCAGATAAAATAAGCTTATATGCTAGTCCTTTTCCTTCTTTCAGCGCCAAATAAACAACATAGGGCTTGATAACTAGGCTCTCAAATTCAGCAAATTTTTTACATAATTTAAATGTGTAACCTAGACTCAAGGCACGGTTGATCACCATACTTAATAAAATACCGCAATTTCTACTAAGATAAGAAAAATGATGAGTAGTGGTTTCTGTGCTTTCTTGTTCCTCGTATTCACGATCTAACAATCCTAAAAGTCTTTCTCCAAATTTATTGCTTACTACCCAACTCTGCTTTTTATGATTTGGCACCTTTTTACTATAACGATTGATTTCATCTACCTTTTTAGCGGCTCTTTCAAGAGGCGTCAATTTGTAACGCTTATAGAGAGCCTCTTTTTTTTCTGAACTAAGCTGGCCAGCTTTTCGTAAATCCTCGAGTTCTTTTTCTTTTTGTCTTTCTTTGTGAGAAGCGAATTCCAAAGCCTCATAATAGGATTTTTCTTCCTCTAGCTCTGAAGATAAACGATGCAACCACGCAAATTTTTTGCTGTTAAACTTTTTATGCAAGCAAGATACGGAAGCTGCTGATTTCGCAATATAATGCTCTGGAATAAGCGTGTCATAATCAAATCTATACCAGGCATATTTTCCTTCTCGGAGGGTTTCAATTATTAAAGCAGAATGACCTTGATCTGACTTTTTAAGAAGGGAGTCAAGCAAACTACAGCAACCCTCCCCTTTTGAATCACCTGAAGAGAAGCCAGTACAGTATTGCGTCATGACCCATTGAGTTTCTGTAATAGCTAAGTTCTGGTTAAAAATACTTTTCCTCTCTTCCGGAAAAGCAGCTTGAGCTACAAGATAGCTATCTTCACTGAGAGCTTCTGAAAATGCGCCTGAGATACGTGCTGTTGACATAAAAAAATTGCCTTGACTTACGAAGGCCTGCAAGATGCTGAAATATCAGCTGATAGCTCCTTTGAAGCTTCTTGGGATACTGCCGCTGCGAGCTGATAGTCACCTTCTCGCAGGAGACCTACCGATGCCCTCGCCCGATCGATGATTCGACGATACACTGTTATATCTAAAAAAGTTTTATTATTCCCGTACAGTAGAAAATGATTAATATCCGATATCAGATTTTTTTGTATGTTCACAATATTCTCTCTGCTGATCTTCATTGGTTTCAACTGATAAAGCAGATCGATGTTTTGTTCTGTCAGCTCTTCTAGATATAAGCGTAGCTCTCTTAGCCATTGACGAATTTCTTCCCGTAAAGCTTGATCATGAGAAAAAGCAGATGCCGGTACATAAATGGGTGCCCGGCGTGCTTCACAGCAAGGACATTGCCACACATAAGGTGGAAAAGAGGGATAGAGCTGATCAGATTGGGCATTACACTTAGCGCGGAAGTCTTGCTGTCCTGCTTGCTCCTGCTTCATGGCTTCATGCTCGTAATAATGTCGAAACTCTCCACAGGCTTGACTTGACATGGGATCAAATAATAATAAGCCTGAAAGCGGACAGAGATAAACATTGGCTCGCTGGCCCGGAGGCCATTGATTTTTTATACCCGGAAAAATAGAGCGAGCACCGGAAAGCTTCTCAAATAAATCCCAACGCAATCCCGCTTGAGAGACCTCCACCGCAGATGACACTCCTTCCGGCCTAAAAGCTTCAGGGAATTTCGCAAAATCCGCTGCCGCTTGTTTATTCGCCTCCGCATAGGCTTGCTCTTTTTCCTCTTGAGATTTCTTAGAAAATTCTAATTGCGCCCTAAATGACATGGGCTTTCTCCTTTCGAAAATAGTATTTAAAAAATGATATCTTCCTTTAAATTAAACGGCCGCATGATACCTTATCGGTTTACTTGTGTCATGTGAATTTTATTATGAAGAAAGCAAGAGAAGGGATTGGTAGTGCTGAGCTAAAGTATCTTAAGAAAAATGCTTGATCAACTCCGGCAAAATGACTTTATTTGCGGGAAGAAAATAAACCGCGGATAAATTTTCTAAGGCGACCCATTGAAAAGCTTGTTGCTCCATAGATTTTAATTCTCTGCTAAACTTCGTTACAATCCAAAGATCCAGATTGACTGTTTTTTCAGGATAAATATATTCTAATTTTTTCCAGTGTAGAGCGGCTTGCACGTCGATATCGAGCTCTTCCTTTAATTCTCGAATCAGGGCTTCGTAAGCAGATTCATTTTTCTCTATTTTTCCACCAGGAAATTCCCAATAACCACTGTAAGATTTTTGGAGAGGACGTTGAGTGACGAGGATTTCTTTATTAGAATTTGGAATCACGCCAACAACCACTTGAACCTGATTTTCTTTTTTCATCTAGGACAGCGAGCCATGGCAATGTTTATATTTTTTACCTGAGCCACAGGGGCAAACCTCATTACGCCCAACCTTGCGTTCTTCGCGGGTGAAAGGTTTCTGGCCGGGAAAAGCAAGGACATTATCGCCTCGTTCAGCTTCGGCAAGAGCAGTGCTTTCATTTTGTAGCATATTAAGCTGGCTATGTTGGTATTTTACATTGACACCAAGCGATTTTTTTTGCTGCGTTTCCAGCGCCTCCACATCTTCTTCTGCCTGTACTTCAAATTTGCTTAAAATGGAAATGACTTCATAATTTATTTTTTCGAGCATTTGAGCAAAAAGTTCGAAGGATTCTCGTTTATATTCCTGTTTGGGATTCTTTTGCGCATAGCCACGCAGATGAATACCTTGGCGCAGATAATCCATCGCAGCGAGATGCTCACGCCAGCATTTATCCAGGGTCTGCAAGGTCACGGCCTTTTCAAATTGTCGGAGAACCTCTGTCGGTGTTTTAGTTTCTTTAGCTTGATAGACCTTTTTTAAAGCCCCATCAATGCGATCTCGAAGGGCTTCTTCATCTAAGGTTTCTTCTTCTTTTAGCCAGGCCTGAATAGGAAGTTTAAGATTAAAATCATTTTCTAAGCGTTTTTCTAGGCCAGGAAGATCCCACTGCTCTTCCAGGCTTTGTGGTGGAAAATAAATGTCTACTAGAGCTTCCACCACGCGACGACGAATAGCATCAATCGTCTCAGCAATTTCGGTCGCCAGTAAAAGTTCATCGCGTTGACGATAAATAACCTTACGTTGTTCATTGGCGACATCATCATATTCTAATAATTGTTTACGAATATCAAAATTATGGGCTTCTACTTTGCGTTGTGCGTTTTCAATGCTGCGCGACAAGAGACGTGATTCGAGTGCAACCTCGGTTTCTACCCCTATTCTTTGCATCATATTGCGCAGTCGTTCACCGCCAAAAATACGCAATAAATTATCTTCGAGAGAAAGATAAAAGCGAGACTTACCCGGGTCACCTTGCCTACCCGAGCGGCCACGTAATTGGTTGTCAATCCGTCGGGATTCATGACGCTCTGTTCCCAGCACATATAAGCCGCCTGCTGCAACAACTTGATTGTGTTTTTCATCCCAGGCTTTTTTGCGTCTCAGTCTTTCCTCATGAGAAAGATTTTCTATCGTTTTTAACTCAGCTTCCAAATTGCCGCCTAAGACAATATCCGTACCACGGCCAGCCATATTGGTTGCAATGGTCACAGCATGAGGTCTGCCGGCTTCTGCAATAATATGGGCTTCTTTTTCGTGATATTTAGCATTCAGCACCTGATGAGCGATTCCTTCTTTTTTTAAGAGCTGTGATAAATGCTCAGAGGTTTCAATAGAAGCCGTGCCGACTAAAATAGGCTGCCCAGTTTTATGCGTGATTTTGATATCATCCACAATGGCCTTGAATTTTTCAGTTTGGTGAATAAAAACAAAATCAGGCAAATCAGCACGAATCATATCTTTATGCGTTGGAATAACGACTACTTCCAAGGCATAGATTTGTTGAAACTCATAGGCTTCTGTATCTGCCGTTCCCGTCATTCCTGCCAATTTATCGTAGAGACGAAAATAATTTTGAAAGGTGATGGAGGCGAGTGTTTGGTTTTCTTGATGAACGGCAACGCCTTCTTTTGCTTCAATTGCTTGATGCAAGCCATCTGACCAACGACGGCCAGGCATAGTTCGTCCGGTATGCTCATCGACGATAACGATTTCACCGTCTTGTATAATATATTCAATATCACGGTGAAATAAACTGTGCGCGCGCAAGGCGGCATTTAAATGATGAACCAGCATGATATTATTGGCATCATAGAGGCTTTCACCGGCTTTAATTAACCCTGCTTTGGTAAATAGATCTTCAACCTGCTGATGCCCGGCTTCTGTCAGATAAACCTGCTTGCTTTTTTCATCAACAGAGTAATCGCCTGGGCCTTCAGTCTCGAGCTGTTTTTGCAACTGCGGTACTAAGCGATCGATAAGCGTATAAAGTTCAGTACTTTCTCCAGCCGGCCCAGAGATAATTAAGGGAGTACGCGCCTCATCAATGAGAATAGAATCGACTTCATCTACAATCGCAAAATGCGAACCACGCTGTACTTTTTCGCTTAAATTAAATACCATATTATCGCGTAAATAATCGAAGCCAAATTCATTATTCGTTCCAAAGGTAATATCAGCCGCATAGGCTTTTTGCTTTTCAGTAAGCGGCATATTAGGCAGAATGACGCCGACTGTTAAACCTAAAAATTCATAAATGGGACCCATCCAAGCCGCATCGCGCTTGGCCAAATAATCATTCACTGTGATGAGATGCACGCCTTTGCCCGGCAAGGCATTCAAATAGGCAGCAAGGGTGGCCATGACGGTTTTCCCCTCACCTGTTCGCATTTCAGCTATGTTGCCGCCATGCAAGACCATACCGCCAATAAGCTGCACGTCGAAGTGACGCATGTTCAGAGTACGCTTCGCTGCTTCGCGGACTACGGCAAAGGCTTCCTCTAAGATATCATCTACCGTTTCTCCTTTCTGAAGACGGGCTCGAAAGTCCTTTGTTTTTTCTCTGAGGGCCTCATCTGATAGTTTAGATAGCGTTTCTTCAAAGCCATTGATTTTTTCAACAGCTTTCCATAAAGGCCGCAAAACACGTTGATTACGGCTGCCGAACACACCTGTTAATAAACGACCCAACATATCCATTTTTCTCGCTGAATAATAAATAAACTGAGAGTTTACTACATCTGCTTACCAGGCTCAAAACAATATCAGTTGGCTTTTTTTAATGCTATAACATAAAAATGAAGAAGCCAGGAGCCCTTATGCGCGAGCCAACTACCCCCGATTCCATCGGGAAGCTTTTAAATACGGAACATTCTGCTTTACAACGCATTGTTGCCAAGGTTCAACAATTGAAGCAAATTAATGAAGTCTTCACAGCCTGTCTGGACTCAAAGCTAAAAAGCCGCTGCGTGGTGGGCAATATTTACGCAGATAAGCTAGTGGTAATCGCTGAAAATGCTGCCTTTGCTACTCAGTTTCGTTTTTATATTCCAGAATTATTGCCTCAACTACGACAAAAACATCCTTTATTAAGGGGATTGAAAACAATTGAATGTAAGTTAAATAGCTTGGGGAAATAAAAGCAAGGAACTATTTTCTTGCGAGCGGATTCATTTTAGGGGCATGCTGTGCTACCTTGCAAATTTCTTGAAGTAATAAATCGCGATCAAGCATCGGAGACACCAATAGAAGTGAATAATTATAATACAATTATAGTATAACAGTATTTAAAATACCAATAATTATCAACATATTGAATATATATGTGTTTTCTATTTGCTACCGCAATTCACGGATACGCGGCGCAAATCGAAAACCCAGGATTACATCAGGCCGAATACATGATCAGTAAAGCCCGCCGTGTCTGTGTAGTGTTCCTCAATGTGTAAATCTGACTCATAGTATAGAAGACCATCCAGAACATGGGTTGCATTATGAACCGCTTTGCAATAAATATTAAAAATACGTAAAATATGTATAAACACATTTTGAGTATTATTTATGACCACAAAAAAACCTGTATTTATTGGCCGGAAAAATGAATTAGGAGAACTTCGGCGTCAGGCAAAAAAAAACATAGCTAGTTTGATTGTTATTAAAGGGCGTCGTCGTATCGGCAAAAGTAGATTAGTTGAAGAGTTTGCGAAGGATTATGTATTTTACGAATTTTCAGGATTAGTTCCTACAGAAAAAACAACAAAGCAAACACAAATAAATGAGTTTGTAACGCAAATGAGATTGGTTTTCGGTATTTCGATCCCACACGTAGAAGACTGGAACACTCTTTTTTTGCTTCTCGCAAAAAATACAAAAAAAGGGAGGGTAGTTATTTTACTTGATGAAATTTCATGGATGGGATCTGAGGATCCAGATTTTCTAGGGAAAATAAAAAACGCTTGGGACTTACATTTTAAAAAAAATACTAAATTAATTTTAATTATCTGTGGATCAGCTTCAGCATGGATTGACAAGAATATTTTATCAAGTACCGCATTTATGGGTAGGATATCCTATACGATCACATTAGATGAGTTACCTCTATCAGATTGTCAGTATTTTTGGGCTAGAACAGGTAGTCAATTATCTGTCTTTGATAAATTTAAAATTCTTTCTATTACAGGCGGCATTCCGCGATATTTAGAAGAAATTCAGCCGCAATTCTCGTCAGAAGACAATATCCGTAATCTTTGTTTTAAAAAAGGCGGTTTATTAACTCATGAGTTTAAGGATATTTTCTCAGATTTATTTGGTAAGAGAAATGAAAAATATAAGCAGATAGTACGATTATTAGTTCAGGGAAGTCTTGACTATGGTGAAATATGTGAAAAATTAGACGTTGGGAAGTCAGGTCTTATTAGTGAGTACTTAAACGACTTAGTTATGTCAGGATTTCTCAGTCGAGATCACACGTGGAATCCAAAGACAGGTATAACAGCGCCATTACTTTTTAGATATCGTCTACGAGACAATTATCTTCGTTTTTACTTGCGGTATATAGAAAGTAAGTTGCCTGAAATTGATAGAAATATCTATCAAATTAAATCACTGAGTTCATTGCCAAGTTGGGCAACCATGATGGGGTTACAGTTTGAAAATCTTGTTTTAAATAATAGAGAATTTATTCATCAATGCTTAAGGCTATCGGCTGATGACATTGTGGTTGAAAACCCTTTTTTTCAACACGCTAGAAGTCGTCAGTCAGGTTGTCAAATTGATTATATGATCCAGACCAGGACGAACGTGCTCTATGTTTGTGAAATAAAATTTTCACGCAACGAACTTAAAAAGGATGTCATAAAAGAAGTAAAAACCAAGATATCTCAGCTTTCTATTCCACGAGGTATTTCAGTTTGTCCTGTATTGATACAGGTTAATGGAGTAAGTGATAGCGTAATAGATGAAGCCTATTTTATGGAGATAATTGATTTTGGTGATATATTAAAATAAAGGCCAGATGCTATACTGCTGCAATATTCCACGGATTTTGCGAATCAATATCTGCCCCCCTTTTTTATTAATTCTTCTATCCAGTGAATAAATAATTTAGAGGTACGTCGTTCAGGCTGGTTTTAAACCCTAAGATTCGGTCGCCAAAATCGCCCGCGCATAGGAAATAGGAATGTTTTCCGACTCGTCGAAGCTGACATATTCCCAGGCTTCTTCTGTCTCAAGCAGTTTGCGTAATAATTGATTGTTGAGAGCATGGCCTGATTTGTAGCCACAAAAAGAGCCAATGAGGCTCGAACCAAGGAGATATAAGTCGCCGACGGCGTCGAGAATTTTATGTTTTACAAACTCGTCTTCATAACGGAGACCATCTTCATTCAGAATGCGATAGTCATCAATGGCAATTGCATTATCTAAACTGGCGCCACGGGCTAGGTTCATTTTTTGAAGGTGCTCAAATTCAGACATGAAGCCAAAGGTTCGTGCGCGACTGACTTCTTTCACATAGGAGGTGCTAGAGAAATCGAGGGTGGCTGTGCGACTGTGTGAGCGAAAGATAGGATGGTCGAAATCTATGGTAAAGGTTACTTTAAAGCCATCAAAGGGTTCAAAATAAGCCCATTTGTCCCCATCCCTGACTTCCACCTTGCGTTTGATTCGAATAAAGCGTTTTGGCACATTTTGTTCTTGTATCCCTGCCGACTGTACTAAAAATACAAAAGGCCCAGCAGAGCCGTCCATAATCGGAATTTCGGAGGTGGTTACATCGACATAGGCATTATCAATACCAAGACCGGCAAAGGCAGAGAGCAAATGCTCAACTGTTGCCAAGCGCACATTGTTTTTAACCAGGGTTGTGGATAGTGTAGTTTCACCGACATTTTGAGCAAGTGCGGGAAGTTCTACGATGGGGTTCAAATCAATACGGTGAAAGATGATTCCTTTATTAGGAGGAGCTGGCCGTAAAACAATCTCAGCCCTGACTCCGCTATGTAAGGTAATCCCTGTTGCTTTTATTATATTCTTTAAAGTACGCTGTCTTATCATTGTTCTTCTTCAACCTATCCATTAATAAAATAATACCACAAAAAGAAGCAAAAGAGCTTCTTTTGGGTCCACCCAGACCAAAGGTATGGAAGCTTGCTTAGGTTTCTTCTTCTTTTCTTCTCAAAAAAGCAGGTATATCAAAATAGTCTGTCTCAGAGAAAAAATTATCAGATCCGACTGTTTTTTGCACAGAAACGCTTGAGGCTGCGGCTGGAGCGCTTGTAGTCGTTACTGTATTCCTGCGCATAATAGCGGGTTTTTCCAGTTTTTGATAGTCTAGTATTGAAGGTTCTCCTTTAGCAAGCTCGTTTATCTTCATGGAACCAGGGATAACTTGTTTTCGACCCAGACCCGTGACGATAACAGTCACCCGCACCTCATCGCGTAATTCAGGATCAATGACGGTACCGACAACCACAGTTGCTCCCCCTTCTGAGGTGATGTTCTTGATTACCTCACCTACCTCTTCAAATTCACCTATCGATAAATCGAGGCCGGCTGTGATATTCACCAAGACGCCACGCGCACCACTCAGATCGACATCTTCTAGTAAGGGACTGGCAATAGCAGATTCTGCTGCTAAGCGAGCGCGGTTTTCTCCGGAACCCACTCCCGTACCCATCATAGCAATACCCATTTCAGACATGACCGTTCGAACATCAGCAAAATCAACATTAATCAAGCCAGGACGCGTGATGAGTTCAGCTATTCCTTGAACAGCGCCGCGTAAGACATCATTGGCCGCTTTAAAGGCATTAACTAAGGTCACGTTTTTGCCAAGCACGGTCAGTAATTTATTATTGGGGATAGTGATTAAAGAATCAACATATTGCCCAAGATGAGCAATACCCGATTCAGCTACCTGCATACGGACCTTGCCTTCAAAGGAAAAGGGCTTGGTGGTGACAGCAACTGTCAGAATACCTAATTCTTTAGCGACTTGAGCAACGACAGGCGCTGCCCCCGTTCCTGTGCCGCCACCCATTCCGGCAGCAATAAACACCATATCTGCGCCGCTTAGCTCCGCCTTAATTCTTTCTCGATCTTCTTCTGCCGCACGCCGTCCAATTTCGGGGTTGGCACCTGCTCCCAGACCGCGGGTAATATTTTCACCGAGTTGAATAGTGGTATTTGCAGAGGAATTTCTAAGAGCCTGGGCATCGGTATTCGCGCAGACAAAGTGCACGCCTTCAATACGGCCGGCCATCATGTGATGGATAGCATTGCCCCCTCCTCCGCCTACACCGACCACTTTTATCACTGCATTTTGTGGGCCTGTATCAATCACTTCAAACATGTTTCCTCCCTTTCACCTTAGGAATGAGAATTGCTTTAAAAATTTCCCTGAAACCAGCCTTTCATTCGCGTCCATATACCTTTCAAGGTTGAATGTGTAATATCTTCGCGTTGTTTATTTCGTCGGTCGAGACCATAGAGTAATAAGCCAACACCGGTTGCATAAATAGGATTATGAATTACTTCCGCTAGGCCCGTTATATTGCTCGGCATACCAATGCGCGCCGGCATACGAAAAATACGTTCAGCTAATTCAACCGCACCTTCCACCTTCGAAGCGCCGCCTGTTAAAATAATACCGGCGGCAATAATTTCTTCTAAACCGCAGCGACGAAGCTCTGCATGAACTAAAGTAAATAGTTCTTCATAACGCGCTTCAATGACTTCGGCTAAAGCACGTTTCGAAATACGTCGTCCCGGACGATCACCAACAGGTGGTACATCTAAGGTTTGATTAATATCAACCAAATCTTGTAAAGCACAGCCGTATTTAATTTTAATCTCTTCAGCATGACGTGTCGGCGTTCGCAAAGCGATGGCGATATCATTGGTTACTTGATCTCCGGCAATGGGAATAACAGCCGTATGTCGAATAGCGCCATCTGTGAAGATGGCGATATCGGTTGTTCCTCCTCCGATATCAATCATACAAACACCCAGTTCTTTTTCATCTTCTGAGAGAATAGATTGACTCGAGGCAAACTGCTCCAAAACGATATCGTTTGCTGTTAAACCGCAACGCTTGAGGCATTTCACTATATTTTGAGCTGCGCCGACGGCTCCTGTGACAATATGCACTTTTGCTTCGAGACGTACGCCGGCCATGCCAACGGGCTCTCGAATTGCTTCCTGATTATCAATGGTGAATTCCTGCGGTAAGATATGCAGAATTTTTTGGTCTGCTGGAATAGCGATAGCTTTTGCGGCATCAATGACTCGCTCGACATCGTTCAGGGTGACTTCATGATTTTGGATGGCAACGATACCATGGGAATTCATACTTTTAATGTGGCTTCCGGCGATACCCGTATAGGCAGAAAAGATTTCACAACCGGCCATCGATTCAGCATCTTCTACCGAACGCTGTATTGACTGAACAGTGGTTTCAATATTAACCACTACGCCTTTTTTTAAGCCTTGAGAAGGATGGGTTCCCATCCCAATGATATTGAGCGCTGACTCAGGGGTCACTTCACCAACTAAGGTAACTACCTTAGAAGTACCGATATCGATACCAATAATAAGATCTCTGTGCGGTGGCTTCTTTGCCATAGTTATAATTTCCAGTTTAGGTAACCTTTGACTCTTTCCATTTTACTGCCATCCCATTAGGATAGCGTAAATCAACATATTCTACATCTTTTACCTTGTTTCCGATAATTTTGGGGTACACTTTCACAAATTGACTCAGATGCGTCAAGATGTTTT
>CAYXNR010000043.1:0-21206 GCA_964466595.1 uncultured Coxiellaceae bacterium
CAAAGGAGCGGGTGGCAGAAGCTTTTAAAATTATTTTATCAGATAAAAACGTCAGGGCTATTTTAGTCAATATTTTTGGTGGCATTGTCCGCTGTGATTTGATTGCAGATGGTATCATCGGTGCTTTGGCTGAGGTGGGCACGAAATTGCCCGTTGTGGTTCGTTTAGAAGGAAATAATGCCGATCTCGGTCTGCAAAAGTTAGAAAATAGTGGTTTAAATATTATTTCTTCCATCAATTTTACTGACGCTGCCCAAAAAGTAGTTGAAGCTGCAGGTAAACAAAAATGAGTATTCTAATTAATAAAAACACGAAAGTAATTTGTCAGGGCTTTACAGGTAAACAAGGCACGCTTCATTCTGAACAGGCGCTGGCTTATGGTACCAAGATGGTTGGCGGTGTGACACCAGAGAAAGGAGGCCAAATACATTTGGGCCTGCCAGTATTTAATACGGTGAAAGAAGCCTATCAAGAAACTGCTGCTGATGCCTCTGTTATTTATGTGCCTGCTCCTTATTGCAAGGATTCTATTTACGAAGCAATTGAGGGCGGCATTAAAATTATAGTCTGTATTACAGAAGGTATACCCGTTTTAGATATGTTGGAAATTAAAGCCTACCTTCAATCTTATCCAGAAGTACGCTTAATTGGCCCCAATTGCCCCGGAATTATTACGCCGGATGAATGCAAGATTGGCATTATGCCCGGCTACATTCATAAGAAAGGACGGATTGGCATTGTTTCTCGCTCAGGAACCTTAACCTATGAGGCAGTAAAACAAACCTCGGATTATGATTTAGGTCAAAGTACCTGTGTAGGCATTGGTGGTGATCCTATCCCGGGTACCAGTTTTATTGAGGTGCTGGCCTTATTTGAACAAGATCCAGAAACGGAAGCGATCGTCATGGTTGGTGAAATTGGCGGTTCTGCGGAAGAAGAAGCCGCTCAATTTATTAAACAGTATGTTCATAAGCCCGTTGTGGCCTATATTGCCGGTGTCACTGCGCCAGCAGGAAAACGCATGGGACATGCCGGTGCTATCATTGCAGGTGGTAAGGGCACGGCTGCAGAGAAATTTGCTGCTTTAGAAGCAGCCGGTGTTCATATTGTTCGTTCTCCTGCTGAAATTGGTAAAACGGCTGCAGCCGTATTGCAAAAAGTAGTTCATTAACGATTTTTAGAGAGAGGTCTATGCTTGACCCAAAATGGTTGCGCTCTGATATTCAGGCTGTTGCGGAACAATTAAAGAAACGCGGCTTTGAATTAGATTTTTCTCAGTTTTCAATCTTAGAGGATGAGCGCAAAACTCTGCAAATCAAAATGCAGGACTTGCAAAACAAACGTAATCTTCACTCTAAAGAGGTCGGCGAGGCCAAGGCTGCTGGGAAAAATACAGATAGTTTGCTGAAGCAACTCAAGGACTTAAGTGAGAATATTAAGGTTATTGAAGAGAAGTTTGGTCAATTACAACATACCCTAGATGACTATTTAGCCCTGATTCCCAACCTTCCTCATTCCTCTGTGGTCGAAGGAAAAACAGAAGAAGATAATCCTCTTGTTCGTACAGAAGGCAAACCCACTGTCTTTTCCTTTACTCCCAAAGACCACATTGAATTAGGTGCACAATATGGCTGGATGGATTTTGAGACAGCTGCTAAGTTAGCGGGTGCGCGTTTTGTTGTCTTAAAAGGTCCGCTTGCACGTTTACAGCGAGCCTTAATTCAATTCATGCTCGATTTACACGTGCAAGAACATGGATATCAAGAAATTTATGTTCCTTATATGGTCAATGCAGACTCTTTATTGGGTACGGGGCAATTACCTAACTTGAAAGAAGATCTCTTTGCGATTCAGGGCGAGCGTTCTTTATATCTTAGCCCGACTGCTGAGGTGCAAGTGACCAATACGGTTCGAGAGACTATTCTTGAAGAAAAGCAATTGCCTTTAAAAATGGTTTGTTATTCTTCCTGCTTTCGTAGCGAAGCCGGTTCCTATGGTAAAGATTTACGTGGCATGATTCGAAATCATCAATTTGAGAAAGTTGAATTAGTGCAAATTGTCCACCCGAAAAATTCCTATACAGCTTTAGAAGAATTAACCAAGCACGCCGAAACCGTCTTACAGCGTTTGGAACTGCCTTATCGGGTTTTGATGCTCTGTACCGGCGAACTAGGCTTTGCAGCCGCTAAAACCTATGATCTTGAAGTCTGGCTCCCAGGACAAAACCGCTATCGTGAAATTTCCTCTTGCAGCAATACAGAAGCTTTTCAAGCCCGTCGCATGAAAGCTCGTTTTCGTGATGGAGAAAGCGGAAAAATTGCTTGGGTGCATACGCTGAATGGCTCTGGACTGGCTGTTGGTAGAACCTTAATTGCCATTCTAGAAAATTACCAAGATGAAATTGGCCAAATTCATATTCCTCAGGCTTTACAACCTTATATGGGCGGCCTGAAGGTCATTTAAGGCCTCTACAAACAGCTTGCCACAATTGCAGCTAAAGGCTCTGTCTTGCCAGCATGCTTTTAGCTGGCATCTACCGTCTTGATCCTCAATCAGACCTTGGAATCGCTTGTTTCCTTATGCTACAATAAAGCGATTTTATCATGGAGGATAAACAAATATGCTAGCTAAATTCCTAAATTGGGTGATGGTCGATTTTGAATATTTCATGTTTTTTTTAGCTTTTGTTATTAGCATTCTTCATAAACTCACCCATCGTCACCTCAGTACCTCTGAAATTATTTTTCGTTGGTTTGTCCTTCTACCCCTCGGTTTATCCAGTCTGTATGCTTTTGTCAGCCATGGTTTTTATTCCGAGGCAGCAGCAGCGCAAATTGGTTGGTTGGGTAAACTCTTTCAATTTAAGCTGGCAGCAGCTAATTTAGGTTTCGGTTTAATCGCTGTGCTTTCATTTAATGCCAGTTTTGGCTTTCGTTTAGCTACAGTTTTAGGTAATACCTGTTGGTTATGGGCTGATGCCTTAATGCGCTTCACCAAATTTTATTTTGTTGTGGCCTATGCTGCTGCGGGGTTCTGGATAGATGTTTTCCTACCGATTATTCTCCTGCTTTGTTTGTGGAGCCTTAAAAGAGAACAGAGAGGCTATTAGAATCTATTCTAATGAGAGTCTATTTAGCTCGGCATGGGGAGGCCATTCCTAAAGAAATTGATTCGGAATGTCCTTTAAGTGAAAAAGGAAACAAAGATCTTCAAAAGATGGTAGGCTTCCTTTTGCCTTGCAAACTTCAAGTAGACTTTTTTTTTCATAGCGGAAAATTACGAGCCAAACAAACAGCTGAATTACTAGCCCAAGGCCTTTATTGCCCTCGCGGAGTAGAAGCAAGGTCAGGCTTGAATCCCTCAGATCCCGTCAGTCCACTAGTCAATGAAATTAATCAATTTGAGCATGATTTAGCCCTAGTCGGGCACCTGCCTTTCATGGAAAAACTGCTCTCTACACTCCTTGTCGGCAATGAGAATGCTGATCTCCTTCTTTTTCAAACAGCGGTTTTGGTTTGTTTAGAACAAATGGATAATAAGAATTGGATTATAAAATGGGCTCTCTCTCCGGATTTATTTAGTTAAAAGTACCTACTTTCTAGAAAGTAACATAAGTTTTGAAAGCCACAGGCGTATTTAATAAATAACTTCTTTCGCTAGCCTCACCCATAGCATTTTTTTTAACATAATCATCATAGTCTCGAATAAGAGTCTTACAAAGCAAATGCGCCGAGGGATTTTTATTTTTTTCTTGCCTCAAGTGAAAGTGATGGTAGCCGCTATAGGCCGCAAAGACCATTAGTGCAAGGGTTAAAATATTAGCGTTTGAAAGCTCAGGGTCGTGCAAGGGCTCGAAACCAGCGTAATTTCTTAAAAGTAACATTTCACTAAAATGAGATAGGCAATGGATAGTACTATCCCAAAGATTCACTGCCAAACACCAGTGTTGATTTTCAATAGCATGAAACATCTTTTGTAAAAGCGGAAGAAAATCATCTAGCTGGTTTTCATCAGCTTCATTCAAAATAAGGTTTTTTTCAGAAGGAGTGAGCTTTAAACTATCAAGATAAGGTGAAGAAACTGCAGAATGTCTGAGAAAGAGAAGGATATTTTTAGTCATGTCACAAAGATTTTTTTGCAATAATTCTGCATTTGCGCTGACTGGTCTTGCTTTATAAATAAATGCTAGGAAGGATAAGCTTGCTGTTATGAAAGCAGGTAAGGTGCCGCCTAAAAAATGTTTCCACGGAACCTTGGCAATTCCACCCAAGCAACAGAAAAAGGTACAAAGCTGTGTTGCGATGTAACGATCAAAACAATGGGCAGCATGAAGGGGAAGATCAGAAGTGAGACTTTTTAGTCGCGTCAGCATAGTAATCCTCAGGAGGATATGAGCCTAGGCTTCATTATATGAACTTTTTTAAGCCGAAAGCAATCTGAAGCAAGGTTCTTGGCCTCGATGACCTGTCAGTAAGAAGGGCTGGTATAATTGCTGTAATAAGTTTTGAAAACAAGCGCGTGCTGTTAGGATAGTCCCCGACTGTTTCGTGAGCATACTTCCATAATAAGCATTCACTCCAAGACGAAGAGGAGTAGAAGACCAGGAGGGCTGCGAAGAATTAAACAGGATAGAACAAAGATCGAGAGTCCGCGGTGCAGGCTGATTAGAATGAAGTAAAAAAGAAAGACCGCTTCTGAGTATTTGTTGAATGCGCGGCGGTAATTCAACTTCAATTGTGCCTCCAATGATCTCAAAACAAAACTGGGCGGCTACGTCACCATCCCAACCTCCGCTTAAGGAAAGACCTTTTCTTGTTAGGGTATCAAAGGCACAATAAAGGAGATGAATGAGGTTGAAGTGATAGCTGTGATCAGTCATGACTCGCGGTTTCTGATTTTTTAGCCAGTCTTTAAAACCCGCCACAGCTCCTGCTGTATGAGCATCATTTTTTGTGATTGCCTCAAAGACTTTTTGGATAGCTTCAAGATTAGCTGATTTTCTCGCGTTTTTTGTTGTTGTATCTTCAAGTTTCGCTACAGGCGCTGCTTCTTTTAAGGCATTTTCAAAAGTGTCTGGCGCTAATTCATGATGCAGCTTGAAAATCCTTTCTGCCATACCTTCATCAACTATCCTACCCTGATCATTTCTCAGCGTTCGATCTAAACCAATCAGCGCTAACTGCGCAAGCGTACCGCGGACTACTCCCAAATCGAAGGTCTTGGATAAAATACGAGGGTTTTTTTTAAAGGCTTTTCTCAGATCTTTTTCTATCTCAGACAGTGAAGCAGCATAATATACTTTAGCGGCTAATAATACAGGTTGAAATAGACAATTAAAATTTCTGCATACGGAGCTTAAGGCAAGGGAATCTCTTAGATTATATTGATTTGCCAATGCAATTTCCCATGCTTGTGCTGGATTTTTTTTAGCATTCGGACTAAACAGGCCAACAGGATTTTTAGCTAGGCTGTAAGGTTTCAGGCTATTAATTGTCGGAGTAGGAATAAGCGGTTTGGCCCCTTCTTGTTTGGTTTCATCGAATTCACGACTACATAACATGATGATCTCCTCATTAAATGGGTGACCCCACTAACTCCGATTGTCATCCTGAGCGCAGCGAAGGATCTGAATTATCAATAGGATACAGATTCTTCGCTGTGCTCAGAATGACAAAAGCTATTTTTGTACCGTACAGAGCCAATAATACTCAAAAAAACTCCTATACTTAAAGGAAATATAATAGAGAAAAGGCTTATGCCGAAACGCAGTATATCTGAAGAGGCTCGTCAAGGTCATTTTACTGAGGTAAGAACTCGCTTAGCGCACGCAAGTGAAGGGGAAAAAAGGGAAGCGCTTATTGGGCTTGCCATAGGCGGTCATTTGAATCAAGTAGAGGAACTTTTAGGGGAAGGTGGTGATATAAACGATGCCATTTTTGGCTATGCCCGTGGGGGCCATTTTATGCTTGTCAATGAGCTTCTCGAGCAACCTCAGGCAAAGGTAGATCAGGCTATTTTAGGTTATATAAAAGGTTTTCATCATGGATTGATAAAAGACCTGCTCAAGAGAGACCTCGTCGAACCAGCAATGATTAGGGTAATTATTTCTGAATATATTGCTAAGGAGCATTTTGATCAACTAGAAGAACTCTCACGGGAAGGACTCATCGAGTTAGATCACCAAGTCATCTTCAAAGAGGCTCGGAAGAAAAATATATCTGAAGAGGCTCGTCAAGGCCATTTTACTGAGGTAAGAGCTCTCTTAGAGCAAGGCGCAAGTAAAAGGGAAGCCATTACTGGGCTTGCCATAGGTGGTCATTGGCTGCAAGTAAATGAACTGTTAAAGGAACGAAGTGATATAGATGTTGCCAATTTAAACGACGTCGCCAAAAACGACGCCGCCAATGTCGCCAATTTAAATGCCGCCATTTTTGGTTATGCTCGTGGAGGCCATTTTATACATGTGAATGAGCTTCTTAAGCAACCTCAGGCAAGGGTAGATCAGGCTATTTTAGGTTATATGAATGGCTTTCATTATGGACAGATAAAAAACCTTATCAAGGATAAGCTCGTCGAGCCAGAAATGATTGAGGTAATTATATCTGAATATATTGCTAACGAGCATTTTGATCAAATAGAAGAACTCTTGCTGGAAGGACTGATTAGCCAAGATCAGGTTGTTCCTAAATATAAAGAAGCGGGTCTTTTTGAAAAACTAGAAAGTCTTCCGGGAATTGAAGACTATGTAGTAGGCAAATATAAGCAGTGGGTTGAGTTAATGGAGAAGGTAGGCGAAGCTTTTAAGACGAATGTAAATGGTCTTTTCCCTATTTTTGCCGATATTGAGGAGAAGAAAATAAACCATCCCGAAAGAGTATTGAGCGAAATGGATGCGCATATTGAATTTTTAAGTAATATTGTTGAATTAGCAAACGCCCTCTATCTTCATAACCCTACTAAATTGCTTGAAAGAGGTAAAATTGATGATGATCTTTGGTATATCTTAAAAAATTTTAAACCCGTAGCTCACGAAGCTTTAAGCTTAAGTGTTAAATTTTATGCAGAGAATTTATATAATAAAGATTTATATAATAAAGATACGGAAAAAGATATGGAAAAAAAATCAGAAACAGCGCTTTCTTCAGAGCGTGTATTTATCTTAAAAGATCTTTCGAAGGGACTCTCCTTGACAAGAGAGCTTGCAATAGATCCGGTCAATTATAACAAGCACCACAATCTCTTAAGCTATCTCCAAAAACATCAAACCAAACCCTATCGCTCTACGAGAAATAGACTCAGGCCGATTCTTGATTGTCTTGGTTTAGCTCTTGGAATAGCTGCAGTAGTCTGCGGGGCTTTAGCAATGTGTGTGCCTGTTCCGCCATTAACGTTTTTTGGCGGTCTTTTGTTGGCGGGTGGTGTTGCTTTGGTATCGTTGATGGCGACCCAGATACCGGTCGCTGCACGCGCAATTGATCTCATGAAGGTTGAAGATAAATTTAAATTCAGTAAAAAACTGGGTTTTTTTAGAGATAGCAGAAATTTCAGAGCAGAAAATATATTTTCACATCATAATCAGCTTAAACAGGCTGTCAAACAAACCATGCGGGGCATAAAAAAAATGGAAAAAAAGCATGGCGCAGAAGAAATGGAACAAAACAAGATGAAGCCCAAAAGACGCTAACACCAATCCTGACTGCTACTCATCACTCTCATCTGGCTCCGGATTAATCACCTCCCCTGGAATACGATGCGATTCATCTGCCCAGCTGCCAAGATCAATCAGTTTGCAGCGCTCACAACAAAAAGGACGAAAGGGATTAGCGGATTTCCAAGTTTCTTTTTTACCGCAAGTAGGGCAGAGGATAGTTGTTTTATTTTCTTCTTTAGGCATTGCAATAAGCCAGACCAAAAGAAAGGTTTTGTTGAAAAGGAAGGGGGCGTAAACTAATTTGCGGCACAAAAAAGCGGATGCTTACAAAATGACGGCCGACGCTAATTTCAGGATAAGCATCCATCTGATGGTTGATTGAGACGCGAATTAAGCGAATATTTTGTTGTGGATCGAGTAGCTCCTGATAAAAACCATGTGTGGCGGTTTTTAATTGTAAGGGAGTGCTTTCACGCACTAAACGCAGCAGCAAGTGAATAGCAGTGCGGAGGTGATGGAATTCATTCAGCCAGGCTTGTACGGTTTCTAAACGTTCTGACTCGGAACGGCTTAACCAGTAATTATAAATAGGGAAATCAAAGCTGAGCCCACCACCTGGCGTCATTAAATGCAATCTTAAGTTATTGAGAAGCGCGATATCTCGCAGGTTTTGGCCTATTTTACCGCTACTATCAATAAAGCTGCGACTCAGTTCTTCGAGTTGTGCAATGACCTCATGCAATTTTTCTTGATCGGTTTGCGGCAGATTTTCTAAGCGGAGTAGCTGGGTCGTTTGGTAGCTGAGCTCTTTTGCTAATTTGGTCTTTAAATCCGGCCGATCTAAGAGTTGTAAGAGGTTAATGATTACCGAGATGATATTACGGGTACCCATATAAGAAGAATCTTTCAATTGATGGTCGAGCTGCTCAAAAAGATATTCTAAACGCAGGCAGGCGCGAAAGATTTCGCTTAAGGGTTGTTCATAGGTAATGTTGTCGTCCATCTCTAAAACCACTAGATATTTGGGGTTATGATAACACGACTTCTGCTTAGGTGCGATATGCTTTTGATTTGCAAGGCGATGATTATACTATAAAACCTTTTATGGTCAATTTTTATACTAGTACTATACTTATTAGTATGCACTTGAGAGAGGTTTTTTATGTATTCTTCAGAAAGGCCGGTTCCAGCAGCAATGAATTTAGATGCGTTTTTATTAGAATTAAAAGAAAAGCTCATCCAATGCTCCAGTGCTATTTGTTCCATTCCACAACATATTCCACATTGGGCTAGCAGTTGTACGCATTTATTATACTCCGACAAAAGTATACCCCCCACTCCAGAATTTAATGAGCCCGGAAAATTATATATCTCCTATAAGCTAGAAGATCCAAGTGCTGTGATGTTAGTGGGAACAACCAAAAACAAAATGCCTATTAAACGGAAACTGAAAATAAAAGAATGCGCTAGTAGTTTTAAAATTACCAGCGAACATGTCGATTTTACAACCGGAAAAAGTTTTACTTGCTCAGGTAGCGGGCAAACCTTTCAAGGTGCGCTTGATCAGTATTTTTCGACTTCTAAGCTGGATAAACAAGGATCAATACACACTGAAGGCGAAGTCCAGCAAGAGGGTGATGCCTTTCTGTGGCCAACAATCCTTCATTCAAAAGGCCATGAAAGCTGGGTTGAAGAGATTATACGTGTAGTCAGAAAGCTTTTTTATTTGGTACCGCAAGAGAAACATAGGGCTTTAGCAGCTGCCATTCAAAATAGCATCAAGGATTTAAACGAATTTTTAAAAGCCAGTGAAAATGAAAAAATAGTACGTTATTATGATGCAAGACTCTGGCTTATTTTCAAATCTGTCTGCGAGCATTTTAATCCCTTATCCGAAGATAATGATCATCAGCGCAAAGAGCTAAGAGAGCATGTTATAGCTGAAAATTGCCGAAAGCTAATGAAAGAAGAAGACATTATTCCTGGTTTAGATAGCTATTTTCAGGCCTTGCAAATGCATCAGGAAATTATGGAGTCCGAGCAAAAAGAAGATCCTCAGGCACAGACCTTGATCAGCGAGTATAAAAAAAATCGCTTATATCCAGAAGTAGAAGGACATCGAGAGCAAATAAAACAATATCATAGGCGCTGTAGGGGGGCGGAACAAGAGGGAAAAGACCTGCCTTCACCTAAAAAGTAGTAATTTGTCATTCTCTAGCAATTCCTTTATAATTTTCACTCTTTTAGCTAGCTGTCTAGGGTGTATATGAATTGGTTTAAAATGCTCTTGCCTTCAAGAATTCGAACGGAAACAGTTACTAAGAAGGGGATACCAGAAGGTCTGTGGTCGAAATGCGAGAGCTGTGGTGCTGTTATTTACCACTCCGAATTAGAAAGAAATTTAGATGTTTGTCCTAAATGTGATTATCACATGCGTGTTTCTGCTCGCAAGCGTCTGCAATATTTCCTCGATGCAGGAAACCTGATTGAAATAGGCGGCGACATTGGCCCCCTTGATCGCTTAAAATTTCGGGATCTTAAAAAATACAAAGACCGCATTTACGATGCTCAACAATCCTCCGGCGAAAAAGAAGCTTTAATTGTATTAAAAGGACAGTTGCATGGCATGCCCATCGTGGCTTCAGCCTTTGAATATCAATTTATCGGCGGCTCGATGGGAGCAGCCGTAGGAGAGCGCTTTGTTAAAGCTGTGAATACAGCTGCTGAATTAAAAATTCCTTTAGTTTGTTTTTCAGCAAGTGGCGGAGCACGCATGCAAGAGTCGCTTTTATCACTGATGCAAATGGCCAAGGTAAGTGCGGCTCTCGCACATTTATCAGAACAGGGTATTCCCTATATCTCGGTTTTAACCGATCCGACGATGGGTGGGGTCTCAGCCAGTTTAGCGATGTTAGGCGATCTGATTCTTGCCGAACCCAAGGCGCTGATCGGCTTTGCAGGACCGCGAGTCATTGAACAAACAGTAAAAGAGGTCCTTCCTGAGGGGTTTCAGCGGAGTGAGTTTTTGCTAAAACATGGCGCAATTGATATAATATCCGACCGAAGACAAATGCGGGATTGCCTAGCCCGTCTTTTGGCTAAATTAACCCGAAAGCCGGCAAGGGCGATAAGCTAAACCAGAGACTCCCTTCAGAGTCTCCAAGTCTCTGTTTTTAGGTAAGTATTCGGTTAACCTAGAGAGGTTGTCATTCCGGCATGCTTTAAGCCGGAATCCAGGGCATGTAAAAGCCTGGATGCCAGCTAAAAGCGTGCTGGTATGACAGTGCTGGCGACAGAGTAAGGGGTTAACCAAATACTTACGTTTTTAGCGTCAAAATGCTTAAATCCTTAACCAAAGGTCAGATCCCATGCTCAATCGTATTATTGGTATTTTAGTGGTGCTTGCCATCGGGGTTCTAAGCTATCCCTTTTTTAATTCCCGGCCCAGCTTTGCTGGGCATACCGAGGCTATTCAAATGCCGCCTTTCCCGAGCGCTTATTCTCAAAGTGATACCATCAAGGCCCTTACTAAACAAGAGGTAGGCGGCGTGAATAAAGCACAAATTTTACAATTAGCAAGCTCAAAGCAAAAGTTCAGCTCTACAGAAATAAAAGCGTTTAAGAATATAGGCTGGGTTATTCAAGTCGGAACTTATAACAACAAGACAACCGCCTTGAGTTTAGTGAATCAACTTCGGGCAAAAGGGTATAAGGCTTTTATACATCAAACAAGGGTTGCTTTTGGAAAAGAAGTGCAGGTGTATATTGGTCCTGAGATAAAAAAAGATGCTGCTACCTTACTTGCTTCTAAATTAGCGAAAGAAACCAAGCTCACGGTAACTGTTAAAACCTATAAATTACTCAGCGCTTAAGTAAACTCTATAAACTCTCGTTTCCCATCCCCATGATAAACTAAAGCGCTCCCTTTCTCATGCCAAGGAGCAAGAACCGTCCGTGTAGCTTCTTGGCCGGCTAATAAAAAACGGTGTACGGCGGGACGATGGGTATGCCCGTGAATGAGGTGAAGGGTCTCATGTTTTAGCATCAGGCGTTCTACTTCAGACTGTGTTACATCCATAATAGGTGAAGCCACTTGCTGAGTATGTTCATAACTCAACTTTCGAGCCTTCTCCGCCAAGGCTTTTCGTTTACGCAGTGACTTGAGTAAAAATAATTTTTGTATAAAAAAATTACGTGATTTTTTGCGAAAGCGCAGATATTTTTCATCTTGAGTACAAAGCGTATCGCCATGCATTAAAAGGGTGACTTGTCCGTTCTGAATCAGTCGATATTCATCTGGCAGAATTTGACAAGCTGCTTCTCGCTGAAACCGTTTACCAATTAAGAAATCTCGGTTGCCTCGTATAAAATAAAGCGCCGTGCCTTGATTTGCTTTTTGACGAAGGGCCGCAATGATAGCTTGATTAAATTTGCTGTTATCATCATCACCAATCCAGACTTCGAATAAGTCCCCTAAAATATATAAAGCTTTTGCTGTTCTCGCTTCTTCTTTTAGGAATTTTAAAAACAGCGCGGTAAGCGCAGGCCGCGCCTCTTCAAGATGTAAATCAGCGATAAAAAAGTGAGACATATCAGTATCTCTTTGAATTTTATTATTATTTAAAAAAACAGAAAATATGCTTTATACTGTTGATATAAGCTAAGGAGAGAAGGTATACCATGAAAATCTTAACGGAATCAACACCTCTTGCCCTTTGGTATGGAGCAGTCCAAAAAGCCCAAACAGATTGCCATATTGCTTTAAAAGCCGATGTAGAATCGTATCTCGTGTTCATGCTGATGCGCTATGCTAATAATCCTCGTCTAGCGCGGGAAGTGATGGCTTTTCAATTTCTAGACGGTATCAATAGTCCTCTTCATCAACGGGGCTTAATTTTGCAAAACGTTGGTGATCAATGTTTGTTAATCACCGGGCTTTTTCCAGCCGTCGCTGAAAAAAGAAGGGTTAAAATACGCTATTATATTGAATTGGGAAAAATTTCCTACGAAGTGATTTCACGAAAGAATAATGATATTTTTAGCTTACTTTCACAGCAATTTCTGCTTTTAACGGATGTTTTACAAACCTTTCGTCCTTATCACGCTGCTCGTTTTTCTGCTCAATTGTATCAATTATGGGAACCCCCAACAGATAAAAAATAGTAACGTTTCGAACTGCTCCCTGCTAAAATTCAGCAAAGTCATAGCGAGGAGCAGATTATGCAGATTATGCGCATGATCCTATTGGGATCACCGGGGGCTGGAAAGGGCACGCAAAGTAAATTATTGGCTAGTCATTTTCATATCCCGCAAATTGCCACAGGAGATATGCTACGCAGAGCCATTCAAGCTGAGACTGCCTTAGGTCGTCAAGTAAAGAGTATCATGGATTCCGGACGTTTGGTTCCTGATCCACTCATGATTCAATTAGTCAAAGATCGCATTCATCAAACTGATTGTGCAAAAGGCTATATCCTAGATGGTTTCCCAAGAACCGTAGCACAAGCCGATGCGCTGGTGCAGGATGGTGTTTTTATTGATTATGTTATTGAAATCGCTGTAGATGAAGAGGAAATCATAAAAAGACTCAGCGGTCGCTGGACTCATCCGGCTTCCGGACGAGCCTACCATCTACTTTATAATCCGCCGACTATACCAGGAAAGGATGATCTCAGTGGAGAACCCCTGATACAGCGCCCAGATGATCAGGAAGAAACGGTGCGCAAGCGTCTGCAAGTTTATCATCAACAAACCGAGCCTTTAATGAGCTACTATAAAAATGCGGCAAGCACAAAACAGCAAGCCGCTCCTCGATATCTACGGATTGATGGCAACCAATCCGTAGAAGCAGTACAACAGCAAATTTTATCCCTCTTGAAGAGCTAAAATATATCTGGTTTAGAAAATCATTTTTGCCTTTGAGAAAGACTGAACTTTTCCCCAAGACAACTACGATAAGTCGCGGCTGTCAAATTTCTAATAGCACACCAATAATAAGGAAACCATTTATTATATTTAGTAAGTGGTTGACTATTGCTATTGACTGCATAAAAAACTTTGTAGTGCTCAGCTAAGCTACCCTGTGGCTGTAATTGAAGTATAGCCTCACTGAGATCTTCACCTTCTTTCAGTTGATAGGCCTCACTAAAATCATATTCTTTTTTCCATCCTTGCTTTTTGTCTAAAGCTAAATAATAAGTTGTAAAATCACTTAAACGCAAATCGGGTAAAGAATAGCGATAGATTTTAAATGCTGGGTTATTTCCAAAAAGAGGACTAATAGAAGGCGTGCTGATGAAGGGAAGGGCTTGATGATGGGCAAGACTCAGAATTTGAAAAGCATCGGCATGAGTATGCGCTGGCAAAACACCTAGCAGCTCAGCGGCTGTTTGACTGAGCTCTGCTAAAAAACGCTGTGAATAAACGGGTTTCCAAAATTCAACCAGACTAAAAGGAATGAGCAGAGTAGTATAGACATCTATCCCGAGTGGAATATGCATAGCAAGCAAGATTTTTTGCTGCCTCTTTTGAGCTTGATTTAATTCTTGATCTAACCATTCCAATTGCTCTTTTGCTGCTTCTTCTAGCTGTGGACCTGTGGCTTTAGTTGAAAACAGCACTGAATTAATAAAAAGAAGACGCAAGCCCGGCTGTCGCGGTGCATTGATAGCATAATATCCTCCACGCGGGAATTCGCGTAGAAATGAGCTGCGATTATTTTTTGTTTTTATCAAAGGCGCTTCAATGAGACTGAAATCTTTAAAAAAAAGACCGCCTGGCTCAACAGCATAATCTTCTTGATAAGAATCATTGTTGCCAACCGTCCAATAAACATCTGTCTTTGGAAAACTGTGATTAAATTCCTGTTCTAGAAAGGCCAGTGTTTTTTTCACAAAGCTTTGATAAGCTGCTTCGCTATGAAAGCTAGAATAGCTAAAAAATTTTTGCTCATAGTCATGTGCCAGTAAATCTCCCAGAACTAAAACAAAGCTGACTGCTGCAAGTTCTGCTTCTTTTTTTGCTGCAGCGAGAGCGGATTCAAGCAAATAATAATTACTATCTTTTCCATACCGCATGACAGTCCTATCTTGCTGTAAAAAAATACCTTTCCATTCTGTGATGGGTGCTTCTTCTAGGCTGGTAAGTAAAGGGCAAGGTTTGTTTTTGCAAGCAAGGAAGGGGTCAAAATGAAGATCGGCTAGAACCAAGAAAGCTTGGGTTTGGCTTAGCTTTTTCGTTGAAAGTTCAGCATAGGCTGAGAAAGAAAGAAAAAAAACAAAACTGAAAATTAATAGTTGTATAATTTTTGACATTCTAAACCAAGTTATTATAAATATTTATAAAAAAAGAGTGGTTTAGTCAATCTAAGCCACTCTTTATTAGAAGGGTTGTTGCTAAGAATTAACCCTGACGATGGCCACCCTGACCACCTTGGCTGCCTTGGCCGCTCTGGCCTTGACCACCTAAATTACCGCCTTTTTGCTGTTGTTGCTGTTTTTGTTGTGGATTCTGCTGCTGTTGCTGTTGTTGTCTCTTTTGCTGTTCATTTAAATTATCGGGCTTCATAAACACCTCCATGGCTATTTACCCCATTATATCATTTAATCCCCTTATTCTGCGATCCTTTCGCCTTAGACTACTGATTAGCTTGCAAGTTTTAGGAAGATCGCTGTACGATAAAAGCTGGGAGCAAAGGAAGGACTGTGCAATAAATGAGCCGCCTTATCTTAAGATTCCATTTTTTAGTCATTCTGGTCTTGCTTTGTGAAATAATGACAGCTTGTATGCTCGGACCTGACTTTCATCGGCCCAAAGCCCCTCCTGTAAAAAATTATACTGAAAATCATTTACCTACAAAAACAGCCTCTATTCGCAGTCCTGGAACTGCCGGCAGGGCGCAATATTTTTCTCTTGGTCAAAACCTTCCCGCTGACTGGTGGTATTTATTCCATTCGAAGGCGCTCAATCAATTGATCGAGACAGGCTTAGCAAGCAGTCCCAATCTTGCTGCCGCGCAAGCAGCACTTCGCCAAGCAAAAGAGGCCTTGAATGCGCAAATTGGAACTTCTTTATATCCAGCTGTTTCTGCCCAATTTAGCGCCAGTCGTCAAAAATTTTCTGATGCAACCCTTGGTTTTAGCAATGGAGGTAATCCTGTTTTTAATCTATTTAACCCAAGCCTCAATATTGCTTACACACTAGATATTTTTGGTGCAAATCGCAGGCAAATCGAAGCCTTGCAAGCACAGGTTGATTATCAGGCTTATCAGCTTCAGGCAAGCTATCTCACCCTCACTGCTAATATCGCTACTATAGCGATCACCATTTCCTCTTTGAAAGCACAAATTCAAGCAACCCAGGAGTTAATTCATTCCCAAGCTGAAACCCTAGCTATTATTAAAAATCAATATCATTTAGGCGGCAGTTCTGGCACAGCAGTGCTAAGCCAAGAAACACTCTTAGCTCAAACACGCGCAACGCTGCCTCCTTTAGAACAAAGCTTAGCCCAGTCACTACATGTTTTAGCTGTATTAACCGGTAGTTTTCCAAGTGCTACAGTCTTGCCGCCAATCGAGCTTGATCGCTTAACGCTGCCTTCTCATTTACCTCTACAGCTGCCCTCAGCCTTAACTCGTCAACGTCCGGATATCCAAGCAGCTGAAGCCTTACTGCATGCGGCTAGTGCACAAATTGGCGTAGCAACGGCTAATTTATTTCCGCAACTCACTTTGAATGGTGGCTATGGCTGGGAAAGTAATACAGCAAGCGCTTTATTTAGATCACATTCGGTTGCCTGGAGTCTCGGGGGGCAATTACTTCAGCCGATTTTTTATGGAGGCGCCTTACGCGCAAAACGTCGAGAAGCTATAGCTGCCTATGAACAAGCTGAAGCCGAATATCGCCAAACGGTGCTTCAGGCTTTTCGAAATGTGGCTGATAGCCTGCGAGCGCTGGAAAATGATGCCGAGGCCTTTCGTGCACAAAAGCAGGCTGAAATTGCTGCTAAAAATACGCTACAATTGATTAAACAGCAATACCATTTGGGAGGAGTGAGCTATCTCTCTCTTTTAGATGCCGAAAGACAATATCAACAAACTAAAATTGCCCGTATTCAAAGCCAAGCTTCACGGTATAATGATACGATAGCTCTTTTTCAAGCCTTAGGCGGCGGTTGGTGGTCCCGATCAGCAAATGGGGGGTAAAAATACACAAAACCCTCTAAGGAGATCGATAAATGGACTTTGATCCGCGAATAAAAAAACGCATGCGACAGATGCTCCTTTTTGTTGCCCTGCTATTCGGCAGCATTTTTCTTTATAAAGGATTGATGGGGTTCATGATCAAAAGAGCGCTCAGCTCGAATCAGAACCCCCTTATCTCCGTTTCTGCAATGAAGGTGGAATATAGCTACTGGCAGCCCCAGCTTCGTGCCTCTGGTAGCTTAAGAGCGATTCGTGGCGTAGAGGTGACAACCGAGTTAGCTGGGCTGGTAGAAATGATTTATTTCACCCCAGGTGCTTTTGTAGAACAAAACACCGTCTTGGTTCAGCTTAATGCGAAAAGTGATTTGGCCTTGCTGCATTCTTTGGAAGCTAATGCTGAACTCGCTCGAGTCACTTTCTTAAGAGATCAGGCTCAATACGCAGTTAAGGCAGTGAGCAAACAAACCTTAGATACCGATGCAGCAAATCTTAAAAGTTTACTTGCCCAGGTGGATCAGCAAACAGCTATTGTAGCTAAAAAAACTATTCGTGCTCCTTTTACAGGACGCCTCGGTATTAACAAAATCAATCCCGGTCAATATGTGAATCCCGGGGATAGTATCGTTATGCTGCAAACACTCGATCCAATTTATGCTGATTTTTTTATGCCGCAACAGGCCTTGGCAACCATTCAAGTTGGACAAGCTGTCACTATTACCAGTGATACCTATCCCGGCAAAACCTTTGAGGGCAGAATTACAACTATTAATCCAGCTGTAGATGTCAGCACACGCAATGTCGAAGTAGAGGCCACGATCGACAATCCGCAATACGATCTAGCCCCAGGTATGTTTACGACAGTAACAATTGATACAGGAGAACTGCAGCGGTATTTAACCTTGCCTCAGGCTGCAATCAGTTTTAACCCCTATGGTGAACTAGTCTATGTGATTAAAGAAACAGCACAGGAGAAAGAGGAAAAGCCCAATCTAACTGTCACGCAAGCTTTTATTGAGACAGGAGACAGTCGAGGCGATCAGATTGCTATTTTACATGGCTTAAAAGAAGGGGATCAGGTGGTAACGAGTGGACAGCTCAAACTGAAAAATGGCAGTCGAGTTGTTATTAATAATACTGTTGTGCCTGCTAATAATCCTAATCCACAAGTGCTTGATGAGCATTAAAGGCTAATTATGGTTTTTACGGATCTTTTCATTAAGCGCCCCGTACTTGCTACCGTTGTGAGTTTGTTTATTTTAGCTTTAGGTTTACGCTCAATTGGTTCTTTACCTATTCGACAATATCCCTTTACTGAAAATGCAATTATAACCGTAGAAACAGTCTATACTGGTGCCGATCCCGCTGTAGTCGCTGGTTTTATTACCACGCCCTTAGAAAATTCCATCGCCCAGGCTAATGGTATTGATTATATGACCTCAACCAGTACTCAAAATGCCAGCACGATTTCTGTTTATTTGCGCCTGAATTATGATGCTAATAAAGCCTTATCCGACATTAGTACCAAAGTAAACGCTGTACTCAACCAATTACCGAAAGAAGCCCAATTACCAGTCATCACCGTAGCCGTAGGTCAAACCATCGATGCTTTATACCTGGGTTTTTATAGCAAGGTTCTCGCCAATAATCAGATTACTGATTATTTAACGCGTGTGGTGCAACCGAAGCTACAGGCCATTAATGGGGTTCAGACTGCTGAAATTTTGGGAGATAGACAATTTGCTATGCGGATTTGGCTCGATCCGGATAAATTAGCAGGCTATGGTTTAACTGCAAATGAGGTCTCTAATGCTTTGGCGAATAATGATTTTATTTCAGCAATTGGTCGTACCGATGGCACCATGTTTACGGTTAACTTGAGTGCTAGCACGGGGCTCAGTTCGGTTCAACAATTTCGACAGTTGGTGATCAAAGCAGAAAAGGGAGCGATTATTCGTTTAGAGGATGTGGCTCGAGTATCGCTCGGTGCTACCAATTATGATACTGCAGTGAGTTTTAATGGCCAATCTGCGGTTTATATTGGTGTTCAAGTCACGCCGACAGCTAATTTACTTAATGTTGTCTCAGACATCAAAACCGCTTTTCCAGATATTGTCTCGCAGCTACCTGAGGGCTTGAAGGCTAAAATAGTCTATGACTCTACTGCTTTTGTAAATAGTTCGATACATGAGGTTTTATTATCCTTATTTGAAGCCTTAACGATTGTTACTCTTGTCGTTTTTCTATTTTTAGGTTCCTTTCGTTCGGTACTGATCCCGGTGGTTACCATTCCGCTGTCTTTGATTGGGACCTTCTTTATTATGTTGTTGGTAGGCTATTCGATTAATTTGTTAACCTTGTTGGCGCTGGTATTAGCTATTGGTCTTGTGGTAGATGATGCGATTATCGTTGTTGAGAATGTGCAAAGACATATAGAGGCAGGAGTTGCACCTTTGCAGGCCGCTATTTTAGGCGCACGCGAATTAGCTAATCCCATTATTGCTATTACAATTGTTTTAATTGTCGTTTATCTTCCTATTGGCTTTATGGGCGGTCTCACTGGCGCTTTATTTACTGAGTTTGCCTTTACACTAGCCGGTTCTGTAGGTATTTCAGCTATTATTGCTTTAACACTTTCACCCATGATGTGTTCTCGATTTTTAAAAATTCATCAGCAAAATAATCACGGCTTGGTTGCTTTTATCGATCGTCAATTTGAAAATCTGCGTTTGCGTTATCAAAAGCTTTTGCAAGACTCTCTGGATACCTTGCCAGTTACCCTCGTCTTTGCCATTATCATTTTATTGAGTATTGGCTTTCTCTATCTCACAGCTAGCTCTGAGCTGGCTCCTATTGAAGATCAGGGCGTGATTATTTCGCAGTTGACTGCCTCGCCCAATGCCACACTTGGTCAAACACAACTCTATGCCAATCAAGTCAATAAGCTTTATATGGGCTTTCCAGAAACAGAACGGGTTTTTCAACTGGATGGGATTAATGGCTTAAATAGCAGCATTATTGGCATGGGCTTGAAGCCCTGGGATCAGCGAGACCGAAATTCCAATGTCTTGCAACCGCTTGTGCAGAAGGGTTTAGATAAAATTACTGGCGCTATTATTGCTGCCTTTCAATTACCGCCTTTACCGGGCTCAAGAGGCTTACCGATACAATTTGTTATTAATGGAACAGATTCTTTTGATCGTTTGAATGAGGTCAATCAGGCTTTGATTAAAGCAGCGCGGGCGAGCGGGCTTTTTATTTTCATTGATACGGATTTGAAAATCGATAAAGTACAAACCAGCCTCATCTTAGATCGCGATAAGGCTTCTGAATTCGGCTTGACCATGCAAGATTTAGGAAAAATACTAGCCGGTGCCTTAAGTCAAAATTATATTAATTATTTTAACTTCGCTGGTCGCTCCTATCAGGTTATTCCTCAAGTGCTACGACAAGATCGTATGAATAATACGCAATTGCTTAATTATTATATAACCACAGCAAGCGGTGCCTCGATTTCCTTATCGACACTGGCTCATATTAAAAACACGGTTGAGCCGGAATCCTTAAACCATTTTCAGCAATTGAATTCCGCTACACTGTCTGCTGTGCCTTTCCCAGGCATTACCATGGGACAAGCCTTAAGCGCCTTACAAAAAATGGCTGCCGAGGTTTTGCCCCAAGGCTATGCCATGGATTATGGGGGACAATCTCGGCAATATATTCAAGAAAGCTCTGCCCTGATCCAAACCTTCTTTTTTGCTTTGATTATTATCTTTTTATCCTTGGCGGCTTTATTTGAAAGTTTTCGTGATCCCTTGATTGTGCTGATCAGTGTACCGATGTCTATTTGCGGTGCATTGATTTTTATTAGTCTAGGTGTTGGTGGGACTAGTTTGAATATTTATACTGAGGTCGGTTTAATCACACTCATTGGTTTAATTAGTAAACATGGTATTTTGATTGTGCAATTTGCAAATGATTTACAGCGTGAAGGGAAAGATAAAAGAGAGGCAGTTGTTTCAGCCGCGAGTATTCGTTTGCGGCCTATTTTAATGACAACAGCCGCCATGGTCTTGGGCGTGCTTCCCTTAATTATTGCTACGGGAGCAGGAGCAGTCAGCCGTTTTAATATTGGCGTGGTGATTGCTTCAGGCATTTCGATTGGAACACTTTTTACCTTATTTGTCGTTCCTGCGATGTATATGCTACTTGCACAAGAGCATCAGCGGGGCGTGGAAGTAGAGGAGTTGGAGAAGGCGCCTGTCTAGCTTTTATCTTCTCTCTAAAATCCAATTCGTAAAGGCGATAGAAATAGCCGAGGCGACTAAGGTGAGATGAATAATAACCTGCCATTG
>CAYXNR010000044.1:0-20552 GCA_964466595.1 uncultured Coxiellaceae bacterium
CCAGTATAGTTGCTAGCAGTACTCAACGTGAGGGTGCCGGAACCATTCTTAGTTATAGAACCACCACTTCCTGTATTAACACCCGTCGTAGTAACTGTCGTATTGCCAACACCATCAAAGGTAAGCGCTAAACCAGTTCCACCTATACCGCCACTCAAGGTAAGTGTGCCACTCGTTGAATTAATCTGAGAAGCAGAACCCAGCGTGATCGCACCACTCCAGGTATTCGTGCCCGATATGTTAATCAAAGCACCACCACTGCTGATCCCACTGCCATTCAAATTGGTAATAGCATTGGCAATATTCAAACTAGAGCCATTGATTTGAATCACGGAGCCTGCAGTTTGGGCTATAGCATTAGTGCCGAGAGCAGTACTATTTTGTATTTCCAAGGTGCCCGCACTTAAGGTAGTCAGACCACTATAGCTATTATTAGCTGTATTCAGAATTAAAGTGGCAGCGCTGTTATTATTAACAGTCATCTTCCCAGAGCCACTGATGCCGCCGCTCAGCGTAAGCGCACCCGAGCTAACATTGATCGTATTCGTATTGGCACCAGAAAAGATAAGCGCATTACCTAAACTATAAGTATTAGCTGTAGTGAGTTGAGCTGTGCTACTGCTATTAGAACTATCAAGCGTGATGTTTCTGGTATTGCCCAAGGTGGCAGTCAAGCTGCTCAGATCGAGGATGGCTGTTGCAGAAGGACTCGGTGTGATATTGATGGTACCAGCAGCGCCAGTGCCCAAAGCATTGGCCTGGGTCAACTTGAGTGTACCGCTGAGAATATTGGTGATACCCGTATAGCCAGCATTCGCTGTGCTCAGAATTAAAGAAGCACCACTGCTATTATTCACATTCATGGTGCCTGCGCCTGTAATCCCTCCACTCAAGGTGATATTGCCAGAAGTAATATTCACCGTATTATTGTTTGTACCGGTCAAGCTAATAACATTAGCCAAGCTATAAGTATTAGCTGCTGTTAGCTGAGCGATGCTACCGCTATTCGAACTGTTCAAGGCAATGATACTAGTGTTACCTAAAGTAAGCGCTAAGCTGCTGAGATCTAAAGTAGCTGTCGAAGAAGGATTAGGCGTGATATTAATACCAGCAGAGCCCGTACCTAAAGCATTCGCGTTAGTAAGCTGCAAGGTACCTTTTACAAGCGTGACAGCGCCACTCAAGCTATTCGCAAGACTTAAGTTAATCGTTCCAGAGTTTTCCGTCAGCGTAATCGCACCAGCGCCCGATTGACTAATCGTGCCAGCCTGAGTAACGTTGCCGCTAGCTGTCAGACCTAAGGTCCCTGAGCCAAGTGACCAGGTGCCGATGGATAAAGCGCCACCGCTCGTTAGTGAGACATTGTTACCTCCTGTATTTGTCAGAGACACTGCCCCAGTAAAAGCATTACTCTGATTTAAGGTGATAGCAAAGTTACCCGTCGTAAAACTGGAAGTCCCTGTAACCGTTAAGACACCCGATTGGCTAATTGCTCCCCCCGCATTCACAGTCAAAATCCCGCCGAGTGATAATGCCGGTAAGCTAACCGGTGCAGCACTATAATTAATCGTGAGATCACGAAGATTAGTTGGCGAAGTGGTAAAGCTCGGCATTGCCGCAGCAGCATTAGTATTTTGTATCTTGACATCACGAATATTGGCTCCACCAGTCACAACAGGTGCGCTCGAGCCTAAATTATTAGCCTGAGTGTTAAGCAAAAGATCAGATGAGCTAGTCGCTAGACTAAAGGTAGAAGCGCCCGTTATAGTCAGCACACCACTTTGTTGAATCGTTCCGCTCGCTGTAACATTCAAGGTTCCCGTTGTGGTGGTTGTGCCGAGCGTGAGCCCCTGGCTATTATTGATAAAGATACCGCCTGTTCCCGTAGACGAAGAAATTGTTCCCGCCGTTGTCAAAATATTCGCGCCACTTGTACCAATGCCAGCAGCTGCGGCACCGGTTGTAAGACTAAGGCTACCAGTGCTGCCAGCATTCAAAAGCGTAGCTGCTGTTTGTGTAATACTACCGCCAGTTGTATTCCCGCCATTATTGGTAGCGACAGTAATTTTTCCGCCATTTCCAGTCGTGATACTGCGGAGTGCTGCCGTTCCTGTTCCACCAGAACTCGTATTCACATTAATAGCAACGGCGCTTGCACTCGTATCAGTTGTGCTAATCGAACCGCCCGCTGCCATGCTGAAGTTGTTAGCGCCGGCAGCGGTGTTGGCATTGATCGTGACTGTTCCGCTAGAAGAAATCGCATTTGAAATGGTTAAACCAGTCGAGGCCTGCAAGAGAAGATTGCCACTGGTTAAATTACCTGCTGTCGCTAAGGATCCGCCATTACTTTGTAAGTTCAAAGCACCGGTACCCGTATTAATAGCACTCGCAGGTAAGGTTAAGGTTCCGGAAGAAATGACTGTCAGCGGAACATTCGTCACACTCAAAGTCGGAGCTGCCAAAGTTAAGCTACCGGTATTTGATACATAAGCGCCATCAGCATTGGCAGTAAGCGTTAAGGTGCCAGTTGTCACTGTTGCAATTGGTGTACCGCTCGAGCCAATGCTACCCGGTGTAAAAGGTGAGGTAGTAGAGCTGCCCATGGTCAAGGTAATGCCGCCCGTACCAGAGCTCAGTGAGATACCTGAGGCGATAGTAATATTACCCTTGGTGGTTTCAGTATCTCCAGCAGGATTGCCGACACTGGTGGTTGATCGATTGGCGGAAGTTGCCCCCGTATCGTTCGCGGTGACGGTAATCAAGGCATTGGTAGTACCAACGTTAGCATTAATTAAAACGCTGCGACCGGCATTAATAGTGAGCGTTCTACCATTGCGTGAATTGGTCCAAGTATCGGTCACGACAACATCACTATTTGCTTGTAAAATAATATTAGCATTAACATTGTTCATGCTGGTGGCAGTAATCGTATTGGTTGCAGCGGCGTTATTGGCATAGAGGTTGTTGGTACCATTGTTATAAGCAGACCCGCCTGTGTTTTGCACAATCAAGAACATCGGATCGAGTAAAAGACTACCCGCGCTACCATTCGGTGCATCAGTATCCACCATGCCGTTGAAACTCAGCCCATTCCAGCCTGAGGTTTCAACCCAGCCGCCATCTCCACCGAGGAGGCCGCCCCTGGCCGAAATATCACCATAAAATTCCGTCCCCAACTCAGACCACACCACCACCTTGCCGCCATTCCCATATATAAAGGCATCCGCTAAGAGCCTCGCTGCACTCCCCACAAAGGCATAATCAGCATTTTGTTCAGGACCTGCACCATGAGCATTACCACCGACTAAAATGGTTCCACCGCCAGCCATACCCGAAGCATTAATCAGAGCATTGCCTGCAATCTCTACCTGAGAGCCCAGTACTTTTACCGTACCGCCTTGTTGATTCCAGTGTTTACCCTTGGCTAGAATTTTTCCGGTGACCCTTACCTTGCCAGTCCCGCCTTCCAAAATAATTTGGCCGCCGACCCGACGTACGGTATTGGCGACAACTACGCCATCCATATTAATGGCATGATCTAAAACATTATGGGCTGCTTGAGCTGTCATCAGCACTTTGCCGCCATTCGCCCTAATCACGCCGCTATTTCTGACACCATCCGCTAGTTCATTCCCCGCATAATCACGACCGCGTGAATTGGCTTGTTGATCGATCGTAAAATTAATTAAGCCGCCTGCATCGAAGCTCACTGTAAAAGCTTCACCGGAAGCGAGAACAACCTGACCAGCATTCGCTTCGATGTAGCCGTTGTTGACTACGCCATTCGCCATGAGAGCAAGTAAACCATGTTGTGCTATCAAAATTGTTCCATCATTCACAATTGCGCCGCTTAAAGCTGAAGGTCGGTCGAAAATGAATTGACCGTTCAAAAAGTTTTGATTACTGATATCAGCGGTCGAGGCAATGAGGCCGCCGACATTGACATAGGCAGAAGGACCAAAATAAATACCAGCGCCATTAATCAAAATCAACTGCCCGTTTGACAACAATCTTCCATAAATTTGTGAAGGCCCTTGCGCCGAGCTAATTCGATTGAGCGCGATGGAAGAGGAGTTGGGTTGAATGAATTGCGTGGTTTCAGAAGGAGCGATATTAAAACTTTGCCAGTTGATGATGGCTTTATCTGTTGTTTGTTGAATGGTTGTGGTATTAGGGCTTTGGGTGATCAAAGCGCTACCCGCTTCAACACTGCCGCCTTGAGGATTAGCAAAACTGCTTGTAGGTGTGAAAGTGATAAACGCGACAATGGTCGAAAAGACAATAGCGGTTGTCAGTGATAAGAATCGCTTAATGTAAACGCTTGAGGGTTGTTGTTGCTTTAAGTAACTTCCCTCAGGCTCGTGTCGGCGCATAACACTTACCTCGGTTAGTTCTTTTTGTTTTTATATTTTTTGTTTTTTATAACTGCCTAAAAATCATTTTTTTTCTTATTAAGGTTGCCTTAAGCTTGTATAAATGAAGTATAGGAGAGGATTGGGAAATTGCTCGTTTTCTAGACAGATATATATTTTGCGGATTCAAGTACTTATGAAGGAATAACCCACATCTTTGAAAAGCCCCGTCATTGCGAGCCCGCGAAGCGTTTGGGCGTGGCAATCTAGCTCTTTATTGCCATTGCTGTTGCCTTAAGCCAAATCCCCAAACCGCGTCTGCAAAGCCGTAATCGCCACTAAAGCTGCTGTTTCCGTCCTTAAAATCCGTGGCCCCAAATTCAAGGGAAGAAATTCTTTTTGCTCTGCCAGCCGCACTTCAGCTTGACTCAAGCCCCCTTCCGGTCCAACCAAAAGAGTCAGAGCCCTATTTTCTGGGATAGTTAAGCTAGAAATATGTTTGGTACTAGCAGGTGCTAAGGTAAAACCCTGGCCCTGAAAGCCCTTCAGCCAATCAGCCAAAGAAAGAGGCAAAACCACAGGCGGTACGAAGGCTCGGCCAGACTGCTCACAAGCGCTAATTGCAATAGCCTGCCAATGTTCCCGACGTTTTTCACGTTTATCAGCCGTCAGTTTTATTGTGCTACGCTCTGTAAAAAGAGGGATGATTTTTTTAATACCGAGTTCCACTGCTTTCTGGATAATAAGATCCATTTTCTCCCCACGGGCGACCCCTTGTGCTAGTTCGAGTTGCAGGGGCGACTCATTGCTAACCGCTTGATAGTTTTTTATTTTTAGTGAAAGCATGCCTTTTTTCAATTGCAGCACTTCCGCCTGATATTCACCGCCTTCCCCATTAAAAACCAGCAGCCCATCCCCCTCTCTTAAGCGCCTAACATGAGCCAAATAATGCATGGCCTCAACAGGCAAAGTGAGCGTTTTATCCTCAGCTAAAGCATGATTAACAAAGAGACGGGGTAGGGGCATAGACTTACTTCCTTAGCTTCTGATCAACCTCAAGATTCAATAAAAAATGATCCAGACTCGCTTGCAAAAGGGCTGAAAAATCCATTGGTTTTTGCCCATTTTTTGCAGTTCCGCCAGCCGGTCTTAAACTAGGCTTTTTAGACCTAAGTTCTTGATTTTTAATTTTACCGCCCACGAGCGGCTTTATTTTTTTATAGACTGCCTGATCAAAGGTTTGAATGGCGGTTTCAAGATCATAGGCATTTTGTAGATGCATCCAAAATAAAGGATCCATATTAAGCAAATATCCTAAACGTAGCGCGGTATCAGCAGAAATGGCTCGTTTTCCATGCATAATTTGGCTAATTCGAATCGGGCTCACCTGCAATTCTTTTGCGAGGCGATACTGGCTGAGTTGCAGCGGTTTCATGAATTCTTTTTGCAGAATGTGGCCGGGATGCGCATGTTTTCGCAGTTTTTTTGCCATAGCAATCCTTTCCAATAAAGCAATTTTATCGACCTGCGATATTATCGTCAAGCGATATTATTCCGGTTCCGCCAGCATCCATTCTTTAACCGGTTCCCCGCCAATCAAGTGTTTTTGAATAATTTCTTCTAATACGGCTTCATTACAGGAGTGATACCATACCCCCTCCGGATAGACGACAGCAATCGGTCCCGATAAACATACTCGCAAGCAATTGACTTTGCTTCGATAAATACCCAGCTGTTCGAGCCCCAATTCCTCAAGACGATTTTTAAGATAAGCCCAGGCCGCAAGGCCTTTTTCCTGTGAACAGCATTTGGGCGTGCTCTGGTCGCAGCAGAGGAAAATATGGCGTTTAATGGAAGCGAGACCAAGTTTCTTAATTTGTTTTTTTAAGGGTTCAGTGATCATATAATAACCGGAAAGGCTAGAGAATTTGATAAAGATTGACTATCATACGCCAAACCTTTGATTTGATAAACTAGAAGTCTTAAATTCATGCGGAAGCTTTATATACAAACCTATGGCTGTCAAATGAATGTCTATGATTCAGCGAAAATGGCCGCTGTCTTAGAGGCTTCTCATCAATTAGAAAAAACAGATAACCCCGAAGCTGCAGATGTACTCTTACTCAATTCCTGTTCTATTCGTGAAAAAGCGCAGGAAAAAGTATTCTCAGACCTTGGCCGTTGGCGTCTTTTAAAAGAGAAAAAACCGGGCCTTGTCATTGGTGTTGGTGGCTGCGTCGCCAGTCAAGAAGGGAAGGAGATCTTAAAGCGAGCCCCCTTTGTAGATTTGGTTTTTGGCCCGCAAACCATCCATCGTCTTGGGGATTTGTTAAGCGCTGTCCAAACGCAAGGCCAACCCCAGGTCGATGTTCGTTTCCCCGAGGTCGAAAAATTTGATCATTTACCGGAGCCGCGTGCTGAGGGGGTGACAGCCTCAGTTTCTATTATGGAAGGCTGTAGCAAATACTGTAGTTTTTGCGTGGTGCCCTATACTCGTGGTGAAGAGGTCAGTCGTTCCCTAGATAGTGTCTTAAGCGAGGTAGTGAGCCTAGCCGAGCAGGGTGTGCGTGAAATTACGCTCTTGGGTCAGAATGTCAATGATTATCGTGGTGCTTTGCACGAAGGTGGCACCGCCGATTTCCCTCATTTATTGCAATATATTGCCGCTATTTCAGGAATATTGCGGATTCGCTTTATTACCTCGCATCCCCTTTCCTTTAGCTCGCGGTTGATTCAAGCTTTTGCAGACCTCCCGTCCCTCGCTAACTATTTGCATTTGCCTGTCCAAAGTGGTTCCGACCGGATTTTAACAGCGATGAAACGGGGTTATACCGCCCTTGAATATAAATCCAAAATCCGTAAATTGCGCGAAGTGCGTCCTCATCTTAGTCTCACTTCAGATTTCATTATTGGTTTCCCGGGCGAGACAGAAGCCGATTTTGAAGCCACCCTCAATTTAATACGCGAAATTGGCTTTGATTATTCCTTTAGCTTTATTTATAGCCCCCGTCCGGGCACACCAGCCGCCCAGCTTGCAGACAATGTGCCACTTGAGGTGAAGAAACAGCGCTTACAAATTATTCAAGAAACCATTGATGCTCAAGGATTAGCCTTAAGCGCTGCTATGATTGGTACTGAACAAAAAATTCTAGTTTTTGGCTTGTCTTCGGGAAGTCAGCATGAATGGTTGGGTCGGACAGAAAACAATCGGGTTGTGCGTTTTCAAAGTGGTCGAGATCAGTTAGGGAAATTGGTGGCGGTGAAAATAACTGCTGTTTATCGAAATTCCTTGCAGGGGGAACTTGTTTAGGGGTGCTACTGTAGGGGAATGCTTGGTTGGGGTTTGTATTAATCAAGGTTAGTTAAGGGCGGTTGACGGTGGGGGTCCTGCCACGGTATTTGTTTCCGGCTCGCGCTGCTTCGCCGGAGAACAAACACCGTGTCACCCCCCGTGCAATCCTGAAGGTACATCATGCGTGTTCAGCTAAAAGTTGGGTTTTGCCTTGCTTAGTTGGGGGTTCGCATACGCAAGCTTTTTTTTGCATATCTCTTTGCTTGGCCTGATGAACCCCTTAACTTAAGCTTAGAACTTAAATCCATTTCACTTATCACAGCTGTTGCACGGGGGGTGGCACGGTGTTTGTTCTCCGGCGAAGCAGCGCGAGCCGGAAACAAATACCGTGACAGGACCCCTACCGTCAACTGCCCTTGACTAACCTTGATTAATACGAACCTTGCTTGATACCCCACATGCTCATCAAGCCCACAAGCCTACCCGAGGGCTCCTGGCTAACACCTGATCCTATTCAATTTTTTCTCCCCCCATCAGCAGCTTTTTCACCCAAAATCGATTATACTAAAAGTAAGAAATATGGAGGAAAGATAAACACTTGAACAGTACATCCCTCTACTCACAAGTACTAACCCTTGCCCCGGAAGATAACGGACGCCTATTCAAATTGGTCGGAAAACTCAATGAACATCTCCACCTCATCGAAAAAATCCTCGGAGTGGCCATCCGACAGCGCGGATATACCTTTTCCGTGAGTGGCGAACCGCAAGCCGTAGAGCAAGCCTGTGAAAGCCTCAATGAACTCTACGAAGAAACAGTAAAAGAATCTTATTTACCCGCACAAAAAGTCCATGTTTACCTTCAAGCCAAAAGAAACGAGGCTCCTATGCAAAGACTGAATGAAAAAAAGCCTGAGGAAAAGGGAAGTACTCATTATGTTGAAATTCCCACTCGCCGCTGTGCAATCAGCGCGCGAGGTGAAAATCAGGTTCGCTATGTGCGTAATATGCAAGAAAACGATATTAATTTTGCTGTTGGTCCGGCAGGAACGGGTAAAACCTACTTAGCCGTGGCCTGTGCTGTTCAGGCCTTAGAAGCCGAACGCGTCAGTCGAATTGTTTTAGTACGACCTATTGTCGAAGCCGGAGAACGTCTTGGCTTTTTACCCGGCGATTTAGCTGAAAAAGTACATCCCTATTTACGCCCACTCTACGATGCGCTTTACGAAATGATTGGTTTTGAACAGGTACGGCATTTATTAGAGCGCGATGTAATTGAATTGGTTCCCTTAGCTTATATGCGGGGACGCTCCTTAAATGATTCTTTTATCATTCTCGATGAAGGTCAGAATACCACCATTGAGCAGATGAAAATGTTTCTGACCCGCATCGGCTTTAATTCTAAAGCCGTCATCACAGGCGATATCACTCAAATTGATTTGAATAATCGTAAAGATTCAGGCTTGGTGAATGCGATGGAAATTTTAAAAGCAGTCAAAGGCATCAGCTTTACCCAGTTCCAACCGAGCGATGTGGTGCGCCATCCCTTAGTGCAGTCCATTGTGGAGGCCTATGAGCAGTTTAACGAAGTCGAATTAAATAGAAACGGAAAAAAAGAAAAATAAAAAAATATGTATCGCATCTTTATACAAATTGAATCAGGGCAGGCTTTCGTTCCGACAGCTCAGAAAATAAAACGATGGGTAAAAGCTGCTTTAGGCCATAAAATACGGCAGGGCGAATTGACTATCCGTCTGGTTGGTAAAAAAGAAATACAAGCTTTAAACAAGCGCTATCGACATAAAAACAAACCCACCAATGTTTTATCTTTTAGGGCAGAGGTTCCAAAAGCAGTCAAATTAAAATTGCCTCTTCTCGGTGATTTAGTGATTTGCTCTGCAATTGTAAACGAAGAGGCTCACAAACGAAAGAAGACTCAAGAAGCCCATTGGGCCCATATCGTGATGCATGGCTGCTTGCATCTTTTAGGTTATGATCATGAAAGAAAGATAGAAGCTGAAAAAATGGAAAAAAAAGAAATTCGACTGCTTAACAGTTTTGGTTTTAGTAATCCTTATTCATGATAAGAACGACAAGGCAACAATATGCGTGATGAAAGTAACCCCGAAATAAAACACCGTTCCTGGTTCGAGCGCTTAAGCGCCTGGTTAATTCGCGAACCACAAGATCGCGAGCAACTGATTGATGTATTGCGCGATGCCGAAGAGCGGCATCTTTTAAGTGCAGAACATCTCACCATGATCGAAAGCATTTTACAAGTTTCTGAAATGCAGGTGCGAGAGGTGATGATTCCCAAAGCACAAATGGCTTCGATCAAAGATAACCAAAGCTTCGATGCTATTTTGCCACTTGTTGTTGAATCCGGCCATTCTCGTTTTCCTGTCATTGATCATATCTCCGAAGATGTGATCGGTATTCTTCTCGCAAAAGATATCTTAAAATTTTCTTTTTCTAAAACCGCACAGGATATTTTTAAAGTCCGAGAGAGAATGCGTCCCGCTGTTTTCATCCCCCAATCCAAGCGCTTAGATATTCTGCTTCGCGAATTTCGCATCAATCGTCATCATATGGCTATTGTAATCGATGAATATGGCTACGTTGCCGGTCTGGTAACCATTGAAGATGTCCTCGAACAGATTGTCGGTGATATCGAAGATGAATATGATGTCGGTGGTGATGATTATTTCAAAAAACATGAAGATGGCAGCTATACCGTCAAGGCTACTACACCAGTTGGGGCTTTTAATAGCTATTTTCATAGCAAATTAAGCACCGAAGATTTCGACACCATCGGCGGTTTGGTACTCAAAGCCTTTGGTTATTTACCCAAGCGCGGTGAGACGATCAAACTCAAAAACTTTAATTTTAAAGTGTTACATAGCGATCAGAGACGGGTTTATTTATTAGAAGTTAAGCCAGCAAAATCAGCTAAGTCAAAGAAAAGCGAAGCTTAAGAACTCTCTAACCTGGTTTTTGGGAGGTTTTCTTGGGCAAGAAACTCAGTTTGATCTTGGTAAAAATTGGGAGAATCTTCTTCAGACAAAATAGCTTGAGACCTCGTATTAAAAAGACTATTGCTTAAAAGCGGGCTGTTAAAAGAATCCCGCTGCGCTGTAAAATCTTGCTCGGAATGGTTAGCTAAAGAAAATTCTTGAACCGCTACGGACTCCGGATTTGCCGCAAGTGGCTGTATTGGCTGATTGAAAGGCGCATTAAATTGATTCAAGCAAAGTAGCTGCAAAGACTGTGATTGCTGACTTTGTAATTGAAGTAAGAGCTGCGCTGCTAAGCTGGCCTCTTCTTTTAATTTTTTATTAGCTCGATATTGGCGATTGCAATAGTTAGAGTATCTAATAGCATTCGGATCAAAAAGATCGCAGGGTTGACCTGTTTGAGAGTTCACGAGTCGACGAGAATAATAGGTGCTGTATGAAACAGCCTGTGGGTCAGAAGGATCGCAGGGCTTGCCTGTTTGAGAATGTACCAGTTGACGATTTCTATACGTACTGAAGTGAATAGCTTCCGGATCAGAAGGATCGCAGGGCTTACCTGTTCGAAAGTCCACCATTTTTTTGGCTGACCGAGTCCCTTCATCTATAAGGAAGCTCTCTATTTTTCTTTTTTTTGGCATGAATGCTGATCCAAGATTAATATATTAAGAAATTATCTCAGCTAGGTCTTGGGCCGAGACCTGCTTCTGCAAAAACTTCGCTAGCTTGAGGAGGATCGATAGAAGATTTTTTAAAAGCAAGCGGACGAGGGCTCGCACTAAAAAGACTATTGCTTAAAAGCGGGCTAGGGCGAGCTGTGGGAGTTGCTGCTGAATGGCCAACAGAAAGAGCTTGATTAGGAGGTTCCACTGGCTGTTCTGGCTGTCGGAAGAGGTCATTCAATTGAAGCGATGGAAGCGGTTGTTGCGAGAAAAGTAAGGGCTGCGAGAAAAGTAAGGGCTGCGAGAAAAGTAAGGGCTGCGAGAAAGGCAAGAGCTGTTGTGAGAAAGGCAAGAGCTGTTGCGAGAAAGATAAGAGCTGTGTTTGTTGAAATTCATACAACTGATGAATAAGTTGCTGCTCTTGCAATTCAAAAAACAAGGACTGATAAAACTGTGATTGTTTTTCTGAGGTAGTCTGTTTTTTTAAATTTTTATTGGTTCTTGGTTGGTGTTTTTTACAGACCTTCTGGCTAATAACCTCCGAATGAGAAGGATCGCAGGGTTCAGTCTGAGGACTCATCATGTTTTCGATTAAGGCCTGTTCTTCTAATCTTTTCTTAATTCGACTTTTGCGAGAGTGATAGGCAGACCAGCTAATAGCATATCGATCTGATGGGTCGCAGGGTTTACCCGTTTGAGAATGTACCGGTTGACGATTTTTATATGTAATGAAGGGAATAGCTTCAGGATCAAAAGGGTCGCAGGGAGCACCTGTTCGAGAGTTCACGGGTCGACGATCTTTGTAGGTATGGCGTGGGACAGCCTCAGGGTCAGAAGGGCCGCAGGGAGCACCTGTTCGAGAGTTCACGGGTCGACGAGAATAATAGGTGCTGAATGGGATAGCATTTGGATCAGATGGAGCGCAGCGTTTACCCGTTTGAGAATTCACTTTTTTTTTGGCTGGCTTAGTCTCTTCCCCTAGATCATTCTCTAAGATTCTTTTTAGCATGATTGGACTCAATATTAAATGATTGAATCATATCTTAATTAAGAAATTATTTCAGGGGAACTTTTTTTTATCAGCTATATGGGCTATGATATTTCCTTTTTTAAGAAGAAGATTACCATGGTCAAAACACATAACCTCGGTTTCCCCCGAATTGGCGCCAAGCGCGAATTAAAATTTGCCTTAGAAAAATATTGGAAAGGTCATTCCTCAAAAGAAGAGCTTCATGCACTTGCCTTAGAATTGCGACAGTTGCATTGGGACAATCAAGCGGCCTTAGATTTTGTGCCGGTTGGAGATTTTTCTTTTTACGATCAGGTTTTAGATCTGAGCTTTTTGCTTGGGAATATACCAAGCCGTATTCTTGAGGTAGGAGGAGAAGCCCTAGATCAGTATTTTCGACTTGCGCGTGGGCGTTCAGCAAATGATGCGGATAGCCATTGTGTTCGCGCCGGTGAAATGACCAAATGGTTTGATACCAATTACCACTATATCGTACCCGAATTTTCAGCAGATACGCAGTTCAGTCTGAATGCCGCTCCTTTGTTCGAACAACTCAGCCAAGCGAAAAAATACAAACAAAAGCCGGTTTTGCTTGGCCCCCTCACTTATCTGTGGTTAGGTAAGGCGAAAGATCAGTCCAACAAGCTTGCTTTATTACCGAGACTTGTAGCTGTTTATGCAGAGTTACTCAAGCAATTAGCAGCACAGGGTATAGAATGGGTGCAGCTGGATGAGCCTATTCTAGTCACAGAATTAGATCAAAGCTGGAAACAAGCTTTTATCGAAGCTTATCAAAGCCTGAAAGCCGCGCCAATCAAGATCTTATTGGCGACCTATTTTGGTGAATTGCGAGATAATCTAGCACTCGCCTGCCAATTGCCGGTGCAAGGCCTCCATCTCGATGCGATCAATGCTCCTCATGAGGTAGAGAAAATACTTCCCCAACTCTCCGCGGAGAGCATACTCTCTTTAGGTGTAATCAATGGCCGTAATATTTGGAAAACAGATTTAACAGCCACCCTCGCTTGGTTGCAACCTATTCATGAATTACTAAAAGATCGTCTCTGGTTAGCGCCCTCTTGTTCCTTATTACATGTTCCTGTTGATCTCAATAGCGAAACTGCAATTGATCCTGAAATTAAAAACTGGCTAGCCTTTGCTTTACAAAAAATAGCTGAACTAGAGCTTCTGGCAAAAGGCTTAAATCAGGGGCTTGCTGCTATTCAAACAGAACTAAGAGCTAATCAGGCAGCGCTCGAAGCAAGACGGAACTCAGTACGCGTGCATAATCCTGCTGTGAAAGCAGCTCTTGAAAAAATAGCTACTACTCTCGGCAAGCGAAAGAGTCCCTATGCAGAGCGTGCAGAAAAGCAAGCTGCTCTTTTAAAATTGCCACTTTTCCCAACAACAACCATTGGTTCCTTTCCGCAAACTGAGGCTATTCGTCAAGCAAGAAATCAGTTTCGTCAGGGCACCTTAGACGAAGCTAGTTACAAAACCTGCATGCAAGCTGAAATTCAAACCTGCGTGCAACAACAGGAAGCCTTAGGCCTCGATGTCTTCGTTCACGGCGAAGCAGAGCGCAACGACATGGTGGAATATTTTGGCGAACAATTAAATGGCTATGTCTTTAGCCAGTTTGGTTGGGTACAATCCTATGGTTCGCGCTGTGTGAAGCCCCCCATTTTGTTTGGCGATATTAGTCGGTCTAAACCGATGACTATAGAATGGATTCAATACGCGCAATCCTTAACGAATAAGCCGATGAAAGGAATGTTAACGGGACCCGTTACCATCCTCAATTGGTCCTTCGTACGCGACGACCAGCCACGTTCTGTTTCTTGTTATCAGCTCGCCTTGGCTATACGTGAGGAAGTTTTAGATCTTGAAAAGGCCGGTGTCCGTATTATTCAAATCGATGAAGCTGCCTTACGTGAAGGTTTGCCCTTGCGGCGCTCTGATTGGAATAATTATTTAAATTGGGCAGTAGAAGCATTTAGAATTACCGCTAATGGCGTACAAGATGAAACACAAATTCATACGCATATGTGCTATTCCGAATTTAATGATATCATTGCTGCTATAGCGAGCATGGACGCCGATGTCATCACCATTGAAACTTCTCGCTCCGATATGGAACTGCTTGAGGCCTTCAATAATTTTGCTTACCCCAATGAAATTGGCCCAGGCGTCTACGATATTCATTCTCCCAATATCCCTTCTGAAGAACATATTGTTCAATTAATTCGGAAAGCAGCGGAGCGTATACCAGCTAAACGTCTCTGGGTTAATCCCGATTGTGGATTAAAAACGCGTCATTGGAATGAGGTGCTTCCTGCGCTGAAAAATCTTGTTGGAGCAGCGAAAGCTTTACGGCTTATTCCTGAGTTTTAGCCTTAGAAAATTCCTCGCCTCCTATCCAATAGGCGAGGAGTGGTTTAGCGGTGATGCATGAAAAAACCAATAACAGCGCCCGTGACCAAGGCAATACTTAGAGATTTTAAGGGTTTTCGACTGACATAAGCAGATAAATCACCTTGTAGTTCAAGTGATTTATTTCGTGCCTGATTCAGCGAATTCCTCATTAAATGATTCGCCCCATGTTTTAAATTTCTTGAAACACGAGATAAAGCGATTTTAACCCTGCCTAAGTCGCTATAAGCACGATGATTATTTTTGCGCGCGGATTTCTTTTTCATAGAAGACACTCCCTGTGTTATTATTTAATTATATCAAAATTCCTCCCTAGCGAAGAGGGGGTATTTTTATAAGCCCTCTCTGAAAGACTCTAGGTACTTGGAAAATAAAACGAAATGATGAAGGAACATCATGCGAAAATTAAAGCATCAATGGATTCAAATTCTTATCGATTTTACGAGTATTATTATCAGTACATTCAATATAGTAAATCATGCCAAAGGTCTTTTTGGCCTAGAATTAAAGCGCATAATGAGAAGTTTTTGGTCAATCGTATTTTATAGTATTCTTTTGTTCATTTTTTTATTCTCTGCCTGGCTCTGTTTAATGATCATTTTTTATCTCAAAATGCTTGAATATCATTTTTCGCAAGAAGCTTCTCTATTGTTCATATTATTATTGCAGTTGTTTGCAATTGTTATCGTAGCTCTGTTGATTTCTCAGGCGAAACGTAATTTTTATTTATTCTATATTGCACGATATTTGCGTAAGTAAAATACTGGGGTCGAATCTTGTCTTCAGCCTTCGCCCTCTTAATCTGGAGTCAAGATTTGACCCTAGGCTCTTTTAGCCCGATATCTCTCAAAAGAGGCTTGGTGCCATTCACCATAGCGAAGACTACCATCAGCTAATTGATGTAATTTATAGCGCTCATCCTGAGTTAAAATAGAGTTCGATTGAATGACAGTATTATCATCAGGCACAAAAAAAAGAGCAAAAGTAAAACGCTCAATCTCGCCTTGTGCTTTTCGCACTACATGCTTGGTTGCTTGAATGCGATCATTCGAAAGTAGTTGACCAAATTCACCCACTTGGAAAAGTAAAATATTTTTATCAGTAGCAAATATTTTTTCAAATTGCTTTCCCTGAGGTGGTAAAATATATAAACCAGCCTCTTCCGGTTCTTCAAGCTCGACCTCATTGCGAAAATAATAGGCGGGAATCAGTCCAGTAAATAAACCATGATCGACATGAGCGCCACACCAATCGGGATTTTCATCACTCCGCTTATTTTGCTTATGATAATGAAGCATTCTCCCATAACCGATTAAGCGATCAAATAGAAGACCAGCTCTTTCCTCATATAAGCCGATTTTATTCAACAGTATTTTTCCAGTATTAAAAATTAAGGATCCTAATGCTAAATAAGGTGTTTTCAAATCAACTTCGAGAGGCCATCTATTTTTAATAGAGTCTGGAATAAAGGCATAAAAGGAAGCCTTTTTATCATCAGTCTGCCAGCTTCCTTCCTTATTTTTAAACCATTCCGCGCCGAGTTCATAGCCTTCTGTTTGACCCGCATCTCGATCAGGAGCATATTGTTGTTTGATAACCTCCTTCAGTTTCGAAAATTTTTTTGCAGCATGAATATAGCGCCGAGAAGTACCTTCAAAGTCCGGAACATCCTGAACACCAACGATACCCTTGTGAAGCAAGGCAGTTTCTAAATGAATAATTGTTTTTTGCTTATCCGCGACTAAATCAGAAAAAGAAATCAGATCAAGCTCCATTGTTGGTTGCTCCTGTTAAATTAACTCGCAAAGTGGTAATACTTTTGCGGCTTAACCAAGGTTAACTTAATGATTATTCAGCAATAAATCCCTCTTGCTCTCCTTTTACTGACAGCAGCAAAAGCAAAGATCCTGTCTATACTTAAATATAAGAATAAAGATAGGGACTAGCAAATGCTATCACACATAAAAGTGGTTGGGGTTGGAGTAAGTCAGTCTGGTAAAAGCCAGCTGATATCCCGACTCGCTGGTCAATCCTTCAAGGAAGAATATAAGCCTACCATTGGTGTTAATTTTTACGGAATAGACAATGATGAAGAGCCAAAAGAAAAGCCAAAAGAAAAGCCAAAAGAAGAGTTAAAAGAAAAGCCAAAAGAAGAGCCAAAAGAAGAGTCAAAAGAAGAACCAAAAGAAGAACCAAAAGAAAAGCCAAAAGAAGAGCCAAAAGAAGAGCTAAAAGAAGAGCCAAAAGAAAAGACAAAACTTCATTTTAGGGATATCAGTGGCCAAGAACGATTTTACTTTGTGGCGGATTCTTACCTCAAAGACTTGGGGGCAGGAGACTGCATCATGCTCACTTTCGATTGCACTGGAAACAAAGAAGCTCAAGTAAAGTATTTACAGAAAAGAATGGAGATAGCCAAAAATAGTAAAGCGAGTTGCATTTTAGTTGTTACAAAATGTGACCTTTCCCCTGACAAGGCACGTTTACAGGAGACGGTTGAAGAAATTAGAAAAAGCTTAAAAATAGAAAAAAACGACATTATATATAGTTCAGCAAAAACAGATGAGAATATCGATAAAATAGTACCCCATCTGGTATTTAAAACAAAAGCAGCGTTAGTGATAGATCAAATAACAGAGCAGGTTGTGGAGGGTATTCTTAAAATTGAACTTGAAAGACTAAATCAGGCCTATCCTGCTGATAAAACACCTCGTGGAGATAAAGGTCGTATCGGGTATTTAGAAAAGGCAATTAGCGAACTAGATGCTAATTTTAAAAAAATTAAAAATGATCCCAGTAAATATGATGTATCGGATCCACAGAAAGCGAAAGCACTTCAGCTGTTGCTGGAACAACCTATTAGCAGCTATCTTAAAAATTTAGATAAACACAGAGGATGGGGAGAAAAGTTAGCTCGTGCCACTTTAAATGGCATCCTCATCGTTTTATCACCCTTAGCGCTAGCCAAAAAAAAATACCAAGAGAAAAACCCAGAAAGATTCCATTCAGCTCATAGCTACTTCTTCCGCTTGAAAGGCAAGACTTATGATGAAGGCAAAGAAGCCCTTGACACAATAAAGAATATTCATAAGAGTACGGTTAAGCCAAAGAAGTGAGGGGCAAGATTTGACCCTAGGCTGCCTGTATATTAATCTTATTCTTTTTTAAACTATTTAACTTTCTGGCGTCAGTAAAGAAATGAAAAGAAGTCAACCTTGCCCTTGTGGAACCGGCAAATTATATTTTGATTGTTGCGGCCCTTTTATCACTCACCAAAAAATACCGGCTACCCCAGAAGAATTAATGCGCTCTCGGTATACAGCCTATACGCAAGTTAATCTGGATTATATTGCTCAAACGATGAAGTCCCCGGCGGCAGATCATTTTGATGTCGAAGCGGTACGAGAATGGGCTAAAAAAGTAAGCTGGACTGGATTGGACGTTATAAGAGCAAGACAGGATTTAAACCAGGGGATTGTTGAATTTCGTGCATTTTATTCTATCGACGGTAAAAAAAATATTATACAGGAGCTTAGTGAATTCCATTTTGAAAATGGAAAATGGTACTACCTTCAGGGTACTCAGCCCGATGCAAAAACAAGGGCAAGAGCAGAAAAAATAGGTCGTAATGATCGCTGTCCCTGTGGTAGCAATAAAAAATATAAAAAATGCTGTGGTTAAGGTGATTTGGCCCCATTTCGAAGCTGTAATTAATGGCAGCTTCCTTGGGCGGTTATAACCAAAAAATCTTTAGTGCTTGACTATTTTAAAGTGCTACTTTAAAATAGTCAAATGTACATCGAACGCGATATCTCTAAATTACTGTTAAAATCCCCTGCCTGGATTCAAGTGCTTTTGGGTCCCCGCCAATGTGGTAAGAGCACTTTGTTTGCCTCGTTTTTTCGTAAGGTTCGCCCAGAAAATTTTAAAGAAATCAGCTTCGATGATTTGCAGTTGCGTCAATTAGCGAATCAAGACCCGGCTTTATTTTTACAGCAATATGAGCCGCCGCTGCTTTTAGACGAAATTCAATATGTACCTCCTCTTTTCCCTGCTTTAAAAAAATGGATAGATGAACTGAAGCGTGCTTCTGTATTTAAAAAGAAAAAACCACAAAAGCCCCAGGTTTTATTTCGCCTCACTGGCTCCAATCAAATATTGATGGATAAAAATGTCAAGGAAAGCTTAGCAGGCCGTGCTTCTTACTATCATTTAAATACTTTAAGCGTGCATGAAATTCTTGCTGCTTTACCGCAAATCAAAATTCAGGAAATCCTTTTCAAAGGGGGATGGCCAGAGCTTTATACAAATGAGTTTTTATCCGTAACCAGCTATCTAAATGACTATATTCGAAGCTATGTTGAAAAAGACATCGTTTTAAGTGCCGGCATTCATAAGCTTGCGGAGTTTTTAACGGTCCTGCGGCTTTGTGCAGCTCGAACTGCTCAGGAACTCGATTATGTGGATATACAAAAAGATAGTGGGGTCAGTTCTGTTACGGTGAAAGAGTGGATAGGAATCCTGGAAAGAGCGGATTTGGTATATCGTTTAAAACCCTATTTTAATAATCTCAGCAAGCGTCTTATTAAAAGGCCGAAGCTTTATTTTTTGGATACGGGTTTAGCTGTTCGATTGCAGGGATGGCTTGAACAGTTACCTCTTCTCAGTAGCCCTCAAGTAGGTGCTCTATTTGAAACCTTAGTATTAGCGGAATTAGTTAAAACACAGCGTAATTATGACAAGGACTGGGAGCTTTATTTTGCCAGAACAAAAGACGGTCAAGAAATTGATTTTATTGTAAAGACCGCAAGCGGTAAAATCTATGCGATTGAGGTTAAATATGCTATTCATGGGGTGACCAAACCCATATCTTTACCGAAAGCCTTTCAAACGGAATGGGGTTCAGAAGTACCTCTTGTTATTGTTACCTCAGGTGGAAAAAAGCTAAAGCTCTCATCCCACTGTCTTTGCTTGCCGATCGCCGAGTTGCATGATTATTTATTAACTATTTAAATTTTCTGGTGTCAGTAAACGAAATGAAAAAAAGGAAACAGTAAGTTCCCTAGGTTAAATAGCTGTTAACGATATTGGCGACTGGAGCCGGATTATCCATATGCACATGATGCATCAGCCAATAATCTTTTTCAATGATATCCGGAAGAAGGCCTTTTTCATCAGCGATTACCTCAAACAGTTCTTTCGCGTTGGGCAATTCATGTAAAAATACCTTACTAATAAATGTGTTATAAGGGGCTAAGGGGTGACCCTAGGCTCTTTTAGGGTTTTTACTAATACAGTACCTGCTACTATCCCTAATTTTACTGTCTGCTTATCTGAAATATACTTTCAAACAGATTCATTTTTCTTATAACTCTTTTAATAGTTTAGCATTGGTAGATTAGTAAAGAGGATTAATAAATGAACGGTTACTGTTCCAAATGAAGCAACATTAGGCGACCTGATACGGGTAAAAAGGAGTTGATCATGTATAGAAAGAATTGGATTCTTTTTTCTTTAAGCATTACAGGAATGTTAGTGGCAGGCCTTGTTAATGCTGCTGTTCCCTCAAGGCCTGATCCAATAATCGTTGTGCCAGAAATGAAACATGATGTTTCTCCGCCTTTAAGAAATGCTCCCGTGCAAACTAAAGAACAAGGGTCCTCTGAGCCTTTGTATGTTGTTCCCTTATTTCATTTGGATTCTTCCTTGATTGGTGCAACAAGCAAGAATCCAAAAGAGGTCGATACCGCTTTACAAACCTTGGCTCCTATTAAATTAAATATTCCCGTGCAGG
>CAYXNR010000045.1:0-20374 GCA_964466595.1 uncultured Coxiellaceae bacterium
TATTCCTTAATGAAGCGTAAAGTTTATACACTTCATCAACGAATTATGTAACCTATACAGCAAGGCCGGTGAATTCATCAACGAATTACCTAACCTATACAATTGCAAGCCCTGCGCTTTTTGCAGGGCGTGGCAATCTCCTGAGAGTAAGCCGTCATTGTAGTTACAAACACCTTGCTTACCGTTATAATTTTTATAGTTTTTAACCGTCATCCTGAGCACAGCTGTCATCCTGCGCGCAGCGAAGGATCCTTCGCTGCGCTCAGGATGACAGTTGCACTCGGGAGACAGTTGCACTCGGGAGACAGTCTTACAGGACCCTAGAAGGAAGCCCGAAGATAAAAGGATCTATATCGCTAATGAAAAAATGCTACACATGGACAGCGCTTTTTATTGTAGGAATCCTATATTGTATTTCCCTTCCCGCTTTTTCTGCCTTCCCAACACCCGTTACCCGCTCTAATGTTGTGCCGGCCTCAGCTCAGCCCGGGCCTGTCGGTCAAACCTTTAACCAACAACCGCTAGAAGCAAGCCCCAATCCCCAGACGGTTCCCACACCGCCAGAGACCTCCACCCCTAGTGGCGCCGAAGCAAGCGGCATTAAATTTAAATTGACTCGGGTGGTTTTGGAAGGCAATACCGTTTTCTCCTATAGCCAATTGGAACCTTTATTTATTAAAAAAATTAATACCGTGATCTCGGTTGCTGATCTTTTCCAACTGGTTGAAGACATCACTAATTTTTATCGCAATCAGGGCTACATCTTAACCCGCGCCATTTTGCCGCCACAACACGTAGAAAATGGTACGGTTGTCATCCGTATCATTGAAGGCTTTATTCAAAATGTGTCAGTCATTGGGAAACCGCGGGGCGCGCAACAGCTTGTTCAAGCCTATGGACGTCATATCTCAGAAGACCGTCCTGTTCGCGTGCAAACGATGGAATATTATCTGCTCTTAGCCAATGAAATTCCCGGCACCACAGCGAGAGCTATTTTAGCGCCCTCTAAAAACACCGTTGGCGCCTCTGATCTCAATCTTGCGACCTATAACAGCATCTTAACCGGTTATTTTTCCTATGATAACTATGGCACGCGCTATATTGGGCCACAAGAAGATACCGGATCGATTTCAGCCAATTCAATCTTTCGTTCTGGGGATAGCACGCAGATCACCTACGGCACCACGCCCAAAGGTCGGGAACTCCGCTACTTTGATATGAATATGAATACGCCTTTGGGAACCGAAGGAATACGGTGGATCTTTGGTGGTAACGATTCCAGAACCCGCCCCTTATATACGCTTGCTCCTTTAAAAATTGATGGTGATGCCAAGACCTTTTATACCAGCATCCAATATCCACTCGTTCGCACTCAAGCGAGCTCCGTCACCCTTGATGGCAGTTTTAATTATTTTGATAGCCAAGTCTTAACAATTCAGAATGCGCTTTTATATCGAGACCATATTCGCCCTATTCAGGTGGGAGGTTCTGCAACCCTTGCCGACCGCTATCGCGGCAATAATTTAATTAACTTTCATCTGCGACAGGGGCTCAACTTTTTAGGCGCGACGACCAACACCTCGCCCACCGCAACCACCTCTCGCCCAGGCGGCAGTGGTAATTTCACTAAACTCACCCTTCAAGCCAGTCGTCTCCAGCAGCTCTTCTGGAGACTCTCCTTTTTTGGTTTAGTACAAGGACAATATGCCTTTAATCCTCTACTCACCTCAGAACAATTTGGCTATGGCGGCAGTCAGCTGGGAAGAGGTTATGATGCAGCAGAAATTATTGGAGATCGAGGCTTTGCCGGCAGTGCTGAAATGCGTCTGGATTTCTTCCCGGGGAAGATACTCTTGCAAACCATTGAGCTGTATTATTATTACGATGCTGGTGTGATTTGGAATATCAAATTCAACCCCGGCGTAAAAATGAAATCCAGCTGTACCTCGACTGGCTTTGGCGCTCGCTTTTCTTTATTGAAATATATTTATGGTAATCTGATGTTTACTCAACCGCTCACCAAACAAGTGGCGGCTTTGGAATTTATTGGTGAAGGTCGCAGGCCACGTATTTTCTTTAGTTTAACCGCGCAGTTTAGTTAAGCAGATCCCCGCGAAGGTGATGATCAGGTATCTTTCCTACTAACGCGAATTCGCGGGACGCAAGCGCTTAGATTTTAAAAACAGCCGCCGCCACAGAAGCAGAAGCAGGATCAGAATCCGGTACGTTTTTAATTGTTTTTTTAATTCGTTTTAGCTTTTTCATTGAGTCAGTTTCATTGCAAATTAAATGTTTGCCCGTTTGAAAATATTTTCTCCCCCAGAAAAACCCGTAAGGAATAATTCCCGTAGAAACACAGAGGCCTAAATTTTGGAAAAAGGCATTCAATCTTCGTTGACGCCCTAAAACATGTTCTGCTTGTTCGAGGGCTTTAATATTTTTAGCTTGAAAATCCTTCAGCTCCCAATCAAGATCCAGTTCTTTGGCATACCTTAAATTCTGCTCTAAGTTTTCTAGATAGTAAGTCATTTTTTTATATAAATGATCGGCTCGCCCAGAACTGATTTCCTGCTTTCGCTTTAGCAAGCTCTCGCTTTTTTTCTTCCATTCCTCCACTTCTTTTTTTGCACTTGCCAGATAAGCCTCTAGTTCGAGATCGAGCGGACGAGCTTCTTTCAGCCTTTCAGGAGAATTCTTCAACAATTTCTCAATGAGAAAAAGTTCCTGTTCTGTATCTGCCCCCATATGAGCCACATCATCTTCGATATTTTTCTTAATTATTCTTTGAAGCAAAGCAGCTAAAAAAGAGTAGCGAGAAGAAATTTGTTTCACCCGAGAAAGCGTCGCTGTTCTGACTGCAGCTACTCTCCCCCAATGCAAGCAATACTGATTATATTCTTCAAGATTTTCCTGTGAGCAGGAATCTAATAAACCCTTGGAAAAGCCTAATTTTATTGCACAATAGAGCGCATCATTTAAGCCATGGCCTGCCTGATAATTAGCGCCTTGAAAAGTCTCCCCCACTAAAGCAAATAAGCGGTGTGAGTGTTTTCCACAAATAGCCGCCTGATTGGCTCGGTGAACCGAGACTGAAAAAACTGTCGATTTAATTTTATCTTTAGCCTTGCCATGTTTCTTACTGTTTTCAATTTCAAAGTCTAGCTCCTTACTCTGAGCATTCAGTATTTTTCTAGCCCGCGCTTCTAAATATTGTTTGATCTTTTCTTCTTCTTCCAGGCTCGGCTGATTTCTATCCTGTGGTAATAAGGCTCTAGGTAATTCCGCCGAGAGGCTACATTTTAATTTCCCCTGGTCTGCTGCTCGTTTATTATAAGAAAGTACAGCAAGCTGATTTTTTTCATAGTCGACTAAAAAATTTTTTTCAGGCAACTCAGGCTGAGCACCTTTTACTGTAAAATAGGCAAAGGCATGTCCTTCCGAGTGATATCTTTGTTCATACTGAATAAGTGATTTTCTTTCGCCATCTTGTATGATATTCGCCGCATGATGTTTTGGCCCATCTGCGCCGATAAAATAGTTAAAATGTAAGGAAAGGCTTGTCTTTTCTGGCTTGCTCAGCTCAACTCTGGCCTGACCTGTTTCAAGATCCGCTTCAACAAATTGCGCATGATGCAGATAATTCACCAAACCAGGGTTTTTATGGTTGAGATATGCCAATCTTCGCACTAAAAAACGTTCAATGTCTTTTAAGGCGAGCGCTGAATTCATTTTCATTTCTTCTACAAACTTGAGGTCTTCCGGATGAAGTACGAGATCGGGAATCAGGGCCTTCTTTTCCTCTAATTCTTTCCGTAACCAGGATAAAAGCGTTTTACTATTAAAAGGATCGATACGGACGCCTTGAACGCGAACAAAATCAGGGGAACGGTCTCCAACCAGCAATACTTTTCTGCCACGAAAAGCCGCCATATAAGCTACCGTTAAAGCAGCTGGTCCCATGCCGGAAATGACAAGCTCATAAGTTTGGGGAACTTCTTTTTCTTCGAATTGTCCTTTTTGTTCTTCAATAGCAGAAAGCAGATTATCTTGTTCAAGCATTTGATTTAGCTCTTTTTATGGAAAGGGTATGATATCAAAATTATCATATGAAAATATTATGGTTATATTAAGAACAAATACCTGTTTTTTTGATTTTATCATTTATTAATCAAATGCTTACTGTGATTCACCCTGGCCTGCGCAAGGCCAAAAAGAGAAAACAGTGAAGCTGTTTTATACATATGACACATTTTGACTCAATAATAAAAATACAGTATATTTAATAATCAATTTTTACCCTATTAATCGGTTATTTTTTATTGGTGAGAGGAAAAAGTCAGATGCAACGCAAATTTCTTACAAATTGTACTCAAGATAAATTTTTCACACAATATCTAGAAGCCTCTTACACGGAAAGGCTCAGGCAAACAAAAAAAAGATTTAATCAATTTACACCTCAAGATAAGGAGTTGAGCCCCTATAAATTGCATGTTTCTTTACATAAAAATGACTATGTCAAATATAAAGATAAGATACTTGAAATTGCCCGGAGCCACCTTGAGGCAGGAACAGTGAATATTTTTAAGTTTACGAATGAGCAGGAAATAGAAAATACAATAGAGTATTGTTCTGAAGTAAGGGATTCTATTTCTGAATATAAAAAACTAATCGCTCGTAATGAAGAGGTTAACTTTCAATTGGAAAAGAGTTTCCTCCAGATTATCAATGAATACTTTAGAAAAGACTACGACTCTTCTCTTGATTTGTCTACCCTCGATAACATGCTACTTCTGATAGGTAAAACAATTCAAACCGCAGTCCGTTTTATTGATGGTGATCAATTTACTATTTATCTTCCTGCAGATTTTGATCGCGATAAAATCGTTCAGCTTTGCGCAGAATTAGAGTCTTGCCTACAAGAAAATCAAGCCCTTCCTGGAGAAATATCGGATGTTGCCGTTCCTATTGGGGAATATACTAATTTGAGACAAGAGTTTCTCCGGCAGGATTTTGAGTTTATGAATGAATATGGCATGCTGCTTAAAAAAAGAATTAATGCCGTCAATACCAGTGAACTTGATGATTATAGTAGGACGCTTGTCGTGGAGGAGTTAAATACCAGTAGCTTACTCAACTATCTGCGTAGCAAGTTGACCCCCTTAGCCCCTTTGAACGAGCAGCATGCTTCTTCTGCTTTATTTCAACCCGCTTCGGCGCTCTCCTTAGTAAAAATACAGGAAGAAGAAAAAATAACTCCGCAAAACAGAAAAAAATCAAAAAAACAGCCCTCACGAAATTCGAATGCTGCCTCCTGCTCCCCCTTCCTCTGTTTTTCCAATAGAAAAGGGTAAGCATTCTAAAATCATAGCCAATCAAATACGGCAGGCTAAGTTAAAGATTCGACCTCTCTTCCTTGCTCTTCTTCCGAAAGAAGAAAATTTCCTTGTTCAAACATAGCTTAGTTCTTCTTCTAGAAAAGGGGGCCCTTTTTAATAACTTTTTCACTCTCTTTTAGCTTCTTCAGTGAATCGGTTTCATGGCGAATTAAATGCTTGCCGGTTTGAAGATATTTTCTCCCCCAGAAAAATCCATAAGGAATAATTCCTGTGCCAACACAAAGGGCTAGATTTTGGAAAAAGGCATTGGGTTTTCTTTGGCTTTCTAAAACATAATTGGCTTGCTTGATTGCTTCCAGTGTTTGATCTTGAAAATGAGAAATTTCTGAAGCTAGCTCCAGCTCTTTTTGATGTTTTAAATTCCACTCTAATTTTTGTAAATATAATTCCATTTTTTTATATAAATCATTGGCTCGCCCATAACTGGCTTTTTCCTTTCGCTTCTTCAATTCCTCACTTTTATTCTTCCACACCTGCAGTTCTTTTTTTACTGCTGCTAAATAAGCCTCTGTTTCAGGATCCAGCTTGCGAGGCCAAAACAAATAGTACGGAAAGGGCTGCAGTAAGCGGTCGATCAAACTAAACTCCTTTGCTAACTCCGCACTGACATAGCTGGCCTCATCTTCAAATACGGTTTTGCTTAATTTTTGCAAAAAAGAAGCAAGCAAAGAGGAACAAGAAGATATTTTTTTTACGCGCAGTATTGCTTTTATATTGCTTTCAGCAAGGTTTCCCAAATACAAGCAATACTGATGGTATTCAGCAAGCATGGTTGCCGTCGGAAAAGAATTTAATAAAGAACCTAATCCTACTGCACAAGAGAGTGCATCATTAAGACCATGCCCCCCTTGATAGTGAGCGCCTTGGAAAGCATCCCCTAACAAAGCAAATAAACGTTGTGAATTTTTTCCACAGACAACAGCTTGCTTGGCGCGATGAATTGAGACTGAAAAAATCGTAAACTTCATTTTATCTTTAGCCGCTCCGTGTTTTTTACTTTTTTCGATTTCAAAATGAAGCTTGCTGTCTTCCGCTCCCAAGAATTTTCTAGCACGTGCTTCTAAATATTGCTTAATATTGTGTTCTTCTTCTGGACAGAGCTGCTTGCTATCTCTCGGTAGGAGCTGCACGGGTAATTCCGCCGCGATACCACATTTTAATTTCCCCTGAGCTGCTGCTCGTTTATTAAAAGAAAACATGGCAAGATGATTATTTTCATAGTCGACTAAAAAACTTTTTTCAGGTAAGACAACCTGATTACCCTGCACCGTAAAATAAGCACTCGCATGTCCGTGAGAAGTATATCTTTGCTCATACTCAATCAGCGCTTTTCTTTCGCCATCTTGTATGAGCGTCGCCGCATGATGTCTCGCTCCGTCAGCGCCTATAAAATAGGTAAAATTGATTGGGAATTCTAGCTCGGGTTCTCTAACCTCAATGAGTGCCTGACCTGTTTCAAGATCAGCCGCAATAAATTGGGCATTTTTCAAGACACTCACCGAACCTAAATAAGCCAATCTACGCCATAAAAAACGTTCAACCTCTTTCACGGCAATGGTTCCATTGGCTTTGATTTCTTCAATAAATTTTTTATCCCCATCATGGATTTCAGGGTAGGGGTCATTAATTTGCTCTAATTCCTCACGCAATAAAGACAAAAGAAGACTGCTATTATAGGAACGAAGATGTATTCCTTGAACCCGAACGAAGTCAGCATAACGGTTACCGACTAGCAAAACAGTCTTGCCTCGACGAGCTGCCATACAAGCAGCCATCAAAGCAGCTGGTCCCATGCCGGAAATGACGAGCTCATAGCTAGGGACTTCTTTTTCTTCAAGTTGTTCTTTTTGCTCTTCAATAGGAAGTGGATTTTCTTGTTCAGGCATTTGATTTAGCTCTTTTATAGCAAAGGATATGATAGCAAAATAAGCATATTAAAATTTTATGATTATATTATGGTCAATATAATCTTTCTATGGATTTTATTCATGATTAATCAATTGGTTGCCGCAAAAAGAATAGCGTATTCAAAATAACCACGGTAATCTGACTATAGTTATAGAAAGGTGCCCCATGAAAAAAACAAATTACTCAATTCAAGCCGGTGAGTTTAAAGCCAAATGCCTTCAATTAATGGATGTGGTTTTTCAAAAACACCACAGTTTCATCATCACTAAACATGGTAAGCCCGTGGCAAAACTAGTTCCTATTGAAAAGGAACCCGTAACAAGCTTTGGTTGTTTAAAAGATTCAGTTACCATTCAAGGTGATATTATTTCTCCGCTGAATATTTCTTGGGAAGAAAATGAATGACTCACTAGAATACTTTCTCTGTATACGCTACAAAAATGATTTATGTACGTACAGAGCAGCACTTTAAAAATTTCTTAAAGAAAGTATCTTTTTTTATATCGTTTTCGGTATGATTTTAGTCGTTTCAGTTTTCATCAAGTCGAGAAAAATCATTAAAGCCAATTGCTCTCGTTCGCGCAATTTTTCAAAAGCTAAATCCTCGAAGAGAGCCTTGGCATGGGATTCGAGCATCTGAGGGGGGATAAAGTCAGCGATTGTTTTAAGCGCTTCTTCCCAGGTGCTATTTTTTTGATGATGCAGAATGGCTTGATTAATCGGTTCTTGAAAGACGGCACGTAAAAAAGCGAGTAAACCGCTATCTTCTAAAGTCATTTTTTGAATATAGTGCTGGCAAGTTTCTTCTGAGCCCCACTCTTTCCAGGCATATAAAATAGGCAATAATTTCGGATGGTCCATCAGTCTTTCAATACGCGCCCAAAATTGAATGCGCTCCACGACTAATTTTTGCAGAACCAATAAGTGCTCTGGTTGTATGCCGCGATAGGGTAGAGAAAGTAAATTATCCTTGGCTTGCATGAGCTCCCGACCGATAGCCCTCACTTCATGAACCAAGATAGCTAAACTTTTGCTGGTCTTTAAAATGGCATGTCGCAGCAAGGAAAACCCTTGCTCGGGCTGATCGCCTTGTTGGCTCAGATGAGAAATAATGCGATGAATGCGCATGGGTGTATTAAAACGAAGAAGGGAGCTTTCTTCTTCAGGAAAAAGATCGCCATTGTCTAACAAAGCATTAATAATCGGCCCACTGTTTTTGCTGGGAATTTTTTTTAAAGCTGCACTATCTAGCCAATCCAAAAACTTGAGAATGCGATTATCCTGATTCAAGCGCGTTAAGGCTTGGGTAAAGGCTTCTTCATCTGCGGTCAATTGCAGAATAGTTTCTAACTCCTCAAGAGAAATGTCACCGGCCTGTAAAGATAAACGAAAATAGGCTTCAAACAGATCAGGACAGCAGGCACGGAGATTTTTTCTGGCAAGGCTCTCTGAATGCAAAACCACCTCATCGGGCTGATAAATTTTTTGTATACGCGGGAATAAATATTGTAGCAAAGTAAGTAAAATGTCACGACTCACACGAGTCTGTCGATTTAAAATTTCATCACAGCGTAGCTGATCTTTTTTTAATTTTTCCTGATCAAACTGATAGACGCCTTCGATCAAATCAGTAAATAAATCTTTATTCTCGCGAATGCCGGCATAAACTTCGGGTAAGAAAACTTCAATCGCTGTTAAAGCAAAAAAATCAACTGCATTCACCACTTCTTTTACACGGGGATAGCCAAAACTCAGTGCATTCAAGTAGCGGGTAATATCACGACAATTTTCAAAGAAATAACGCAAGGCAGAATAATAAATATCGGCCCAGGCCTCACTGTTCCAATTTTCTTCTGCAACGAGGGGCAAGAAGCGTTTCAATTTATCTAAGAGGATATTTTCTAATTCCTGTCGAGTAATGATAGGAACATCAAAAGACAGCTGAACGATTTTTTCTAATAAGGCTTTGCCGGAGTCGCCCTCTAGTCGATTGATTGCAGAGATCACCTGATTTTTATCTAAGGCTAATAAATAAATCGTATTGGCAAAATCTCCCATTGATTTGACGATTTGAAACATTTGCTTAATTTCTTGATCATAGAGACGAGAAATATTGTCAACCATAATAATGAGTTTCTGAGGTTGCTTTCGCAAAAGCTCATTTAATTCTGCCTTCACCATCGTTAAATCACGACCGGATTCCCAGCCATAGGCATCTTCACGATTGAGCCAGCGCTTGAGCCAGTTTTGCTTGGGACGGAAGGCTTTGGGAACGGGTTGATGTGTAAAAAAGGAAATATACAGCTCTAAAAGATGAATGATTTTTTCCGAATTTTTAAAATTGGGCGCAGAACGCAGAACAGAGGAGAGTCGCCTAAAAAAACTATAAATAAGTTGATTTTGCCCAGAATAACTCCATGGACTAAAATTCAAAATAAGGGGTTTTTCATTATCCAAGATATTAGAGGCAGCAAATTCCAACTCTTCTAAAATAAGATTAATGAGAGAGGTCTTTCCAGAACCAAAGCCGCCATAAAGACCGACAACCAGACTTTGAGTATCCCCATGATCGAGAAGACAGCGCGCCAGATATTTAGCAAAAACAGACCTATTTAGCCTGTCTTGATCACTTTTTAATATTGGCCGATCGGCATCAAACATAGATATTATCCTTTATCCATGCTTCTCTATTAAGCTTAACTGAATCAGAAATAAGATGATAGCGCTTGCATTCCGAGAAGATGGGGATGCCTAAGAGAGTTGCCTGGGTTGCCGCCTTAGCAGAGAGGTAAGCTCTGTACGGTACAAAAATCATTTTTATTATCCTGAGCGCAGCCTTGTCATCCTGAGCGTAGCGAAGGATCTGAATTATCAATGAGATACAGATTCTTCGCTGCGCTCAGAATGACAAAAAGCTACGCTCAGAATGACAAAAATCATTTTTGTCCCGACAGAAGGACCTAAGCCAAATAAACCATTTAAAAGAAGCTCTTCTTGGCGTAACATCAATAAAGAACAAAGAGGATCAGCCTATGTCCACAACACGACCAACAATAGCTGTGATTGGTGTCGGCAATATGGGAAGTTCGCTTATTAGCGGCCTGATTAATCAACGCTACCCTGCAGAACATTTGTGGGCAAGCGATCCTTCTGAAGAAAAACTACAATTCTTACAAAAGCAATTTGCAATTTCCGTCACCCCTGACAATGAAAAAGCCATCCAACACGCCGAAACCATTATTTTTGCTGTGAAGCCACAAATTCTGAAAAATCTAGCGCTTGCCTTAGCGCCGCTCATTCAAAGCAAAAAACCCCTCATTATTTCGATTGCGGCCGGTATCAGAGAAAAAAATCTTCAAAAGTGGCTAGGCGGTGAAATCGCTATTGTACGCTCCATGCCGAATACCCCCTCCTTAATTGGCTGCGGAGCCGCCGCGCTTTACGCCAATGGCTTTACCTCGCCGACACAGCGCAAACTAGCAGAAGCCATTTTGCGTTGCGTCGGTTTAACCGTATGGCTAGAAGATGAAAAACAGCTCGATGCCGTCACCGCACTTTCCGGTTCCGGACCAGCTTATTTCTTCCTCATGATTGAAGCCCTGCAGCAAGCCGGCCAAAACCTCGGCTTAGCTGAAGACACTGCACGTTTATTAGCTCTGCAAACCGCCTATGGCGCTGCACGTCTTGCTATAGAAAGTCAGGAAGATGTTGTTAAATTGCGTCAGCACGTCACCTCGCCCGGTGGCACAACAGAGCAGGCGCTGAAGATTTTAGAAAAAGGCAAATTCCGCGAGTTAATTGCACAAGCACTGGATGCTGCTAAAAAACGTTCCGAAGAATTGGCTGAAAGCTAGAGAAGGTCCAGCATGACAGAAGCCCTTGTGAATGCCTTGATATTTTTAATTAGCACCCTTGCTGATCTCTATGTTTTTATTCTGATCGCAAGAATCATTCTGGTGTGGGTGCATGCCGACTATTACAATCCCATGGCGAAATTTATCGCAAAATTTACTGATTGTAGTGTTTTGCCAATCAAACGCTTTGTTCACAATATCAAAGATCTTGAATTGGCCACGGTCTTACTGATCATTTTGATCGAGATTCTCAAGTTTTTCCTGATCGGCTTACTCAGCTATGGCTTTCCCCATCTTGTTGGTTTAGTACTACTCGCCTTTTCCGATACCTTAAAACTCGTCATTAATGTCTTTTTCTATGCTATTTTAATTGAAATCATTCTCAGCTGGTTTCCTCATTCGCCGAGTGACATCTATAAACTCTTAGCCATTATTACTGCTCCCATCATGCGTCCTATTCGACGCTATATCCGTCCTATTCACGGTTTTGATATTTCGCCCATCCCAGTTTTAATTGGCTTACAATTGATTATTATTATTTTTGTCGATCCTTTATATGCAGCTGGCATGCAGCTGGCATTCAGATAAATAGGTATACCTTCCATGATTAAAAATCTAATTGCGTTTATTCTACTAAGCTTAGGCGTAGTTTTTGGTGCACACCATATTCATCCTATTTTGCTTCTCTTGGTTTCAGCTCGAGATTGGCTTTCCCAATTAATGTTACAACTCTACTCCGGCGGCAATCAGCTCGGCTTTGCGCTTAGAAATGTGCTCTCTTTATTAATTGTACCTTTTGTTATTGGAGCAATTCCCCTCTTTGTTTATTGGCTTTCCAAACGCCGTTATTTTCCTTATTTCCTTCATGTGGTTTGGGTGGTGTGGTTGACGCAAGTAACAGCCATTGTGGTTTTACAGCGGTTTATTATCTAGCCTTTCCGCCCAGCTATACAATCCCCCTTCCTCCACGCCCTTGACTTAAATCCCCCTTCCTCCACGCCCTTGACTTAAATCCCCCTTCCTCCACGTTTTTTGTGGAGGAAGGGGTTAGGGGTAGGAGGAAGGGTTAGGGTTAGGGTTAGGGGTAGGAGGAAGGGGTTAGGGGTAGGAGGAAGGGTTAAGGCAAGGATTAAATGTACTAGCAGTATCAAGCTTATGATATCTCTTCCAAAGCTTCTAAAATCATTTCAAGCACCATAGACGTTTCTCTTAAAATTGTATCATTCCAAAATCGCAAAATCCGATATCCACGCGAGGCTAAAAACCGATAGCGTTTTTCATCATATTCTTGTTGCTCCTGATGCTGGCTACCATCACATTCAATAATTAACTTTTTTCTTAAGCAAATAAAATCGACAACATAAGGATGAACAAGATGCTGCCTTCTGAATTTGTAATTATTAAAGCGTCGTGCCCTTAAAAAATACCAGAGATGCTTTTCTGCCTCAGTTGTATTTTGACGGAGGCAGCGGACATGATTTATTTTAACATTTTTCATCTTTTCTCCTGTTTTTAAGACTATTTTATTTACCTCCTACCCCTACCCCTTCCTCCACAAAAAACGTGGAGGAAGGGGGAGTTCATGTGTAAAGCATGTTCCCAGGTCTACAGGGGATTCAAGTCAAGGACGTGGAGGGGGACTCAAAGCAAGGGCATGGGGGAAGGGGATCCAATTAAATTCCCCTTCCTCCACGTTTTTTGTGGAGGAAGGGGTTAGGGGTAGGAGGAAGGGGAACTCAAAGCAAGGTCGTGAATGGTTACAAAATATGAGAACTGAGATAGAAATACTTCAATATTCAAAGCTGGGGGGAGTGCTAAAAAGCAGTTAAATAATCAAGCAAATTATTTGTTTCATAATGCTCAATCCGAAAGAAATCTTTCTGCGCCACCGCATCAAAGCGTTTACCAACTCCAATAAACTTAATTTGAAGCTCTCTAGATGCTTTTAAATCCCACAAAGCATCGCCAACATAAATGATGTTTTGATAAGATTTTTTATTATAAAAAGCTTCCGCCCGGCTAACAGCTGTCTTGATAATATCCTTACGATCATAATGATCATCACCATGTGCCAAAGGAAGATGTTGGCAGGGTAGCTTCGCTTTTTCCAATTTCATCAAAGCAGATTCTTGCCATCCGCCCGTTGCTATTGCAACATCCCAGTGAATAGCTTGTATTGCCTTAAATATGTTTTTTGCTCCCGGCAACTCTCGGCAGGCCTGAGGATAAAGCTTAAAATAATTTGCTAAATAGGACACAAATTCATTTTTAATCGAGAGGATTTCGCTTGTTGTGGGCTGCCTTGAAAAAGCATACTGAATTATTTCAGACAAGATGCCAGAATCTGTAGAATATTGATAAGTATGCCATTCCGTATTAATTTTTTGAATACCGGTAACTGAAGTCAGTGCTTGTAGATAAGCTTGATCTTCACATTCGAGATAATGAATGAGGGTTCCATCAATATCAAAGACAATTAAATTATTCATGATGATTTATACTCGAGCCCTTACCCTCTTGAGGGGAAGGGCCAAGTATAATTTAAGCCTAGAGATCTAACAAGAGCTAGCGCATGAAGAACCGTAGCTTACATTGACGACAGCTCCGGTGCTATTAGCAGAAACCACTCGGAAGGTAACACCATTATTAGGCGCACTGGGATCAGTCCAGCTCTGGCCGGGTAACAAAGCAACATAAGTGAAATAGCTACTCGGACTCATATCTAATAATTCGCTACTATCTCCATTAACAGCATTTCCCTGATGGAAAATAACGCCGCGGGTATAATCACAAGAAGCACCGCAACTCGCTAACTCCGCATCAAAGCTTATTCCCTGTCTAAATTCTAAGTAATAATAATCTGAACCTCCCGCACGCTTTAATATTTTTAAGGCCTTTGGTTTTTTATTATTGAGTTCATAAGGATCGATTGTATAAGTACCAGAGGTCGTTACCGAAGTAATAGGCGGACTCGTTGGCGTATTCAACCATCCTAAGCGTTCTTTTTGAAAGGCATTATAAAAAGCCGTGTTGCCTCCGCCCATGAGATCGGTCTTATCACTGTATTCATAGATAGTACAGTTTCCGGTATTGGGCGAGCCAACGCAGGACAATAACTTCGAATGCCAGAGCCCAAAATTATGGCCTAATTCATGTGCAGGCGTATTAATCGTGCTGGCTGATCCATTAATAAAAGACAGGGATTGCGTAGGACTACCCACACTTCCTAAACCCAGCCAATAACAGGAGTTGGTTTTAGGGAAAAAATATACTTTACGAGTATACTGCGAAACATTAACCCCATCGTTTGCAGCTGCCTGATTCGCCAAATTTGCAACTTGAGAGGTTAAGGTATCACAATCGGTCGTACTGTTTACATTGACCACATACCAACCTCGGGTTTGACCGACTAAACTGGTTTGTTGAAAAGAGGATTCCAGAAAATGCTGATTAGCAGTGGTATACATCAAAGTGTTGATTTGCGCATTGGTCCAGGGTCGATCGCTGGGTTTATCTTTAAAGTTGACCAAGATGGTCAGTGTTTTTTGAGGGCCAAGTGTCACGGACTGATATTGCGGATTTTTCACTTGAACATCTTGATGTGAGAGCACGAGATGATAAATATTGGGTTTACTTATAATCTTCATGGCCGTTTTTACTTTAACAAGCGCATCGGTTTCAAAAGGCCGAGGCGCCCCATCTTTGAAGTGCAAATAATAAATATCGCCATCAACATATAATAAATATTGAATTTCTTCTTTATTATTTCTTAATTCAGCAGCTCGCACTTCCAGCTTACCGCTTAGTGGTCCGACTTCGTATTCTAAATAGGGTTTCGCTGCTCGGGAAAGAATTTCTAGAGTAGGCCGAGAGAGGACATATTGCGTGACATCTTTTGCTTGCCTGACATTCTCTGCAAATAATTTCTGTCTCAGCTTTGCTGTTTTCTGAATGACTTGATATTGCTCTTTCAATAGAGGTTTACCTGCCTTCATTTCAGAAGCCATGCTTTTTAACTGCTCCGTCAAGGCAGAAAGTGTTTGTTCTGATTGGCTAAAGGCGCTTGAATAAAAGAATAGTAAAGAAATGCTTAGGCATAAGCGCAATAAAACAGTCTTCCATTTCATACACGTCTCCTTGTTAAAAAAGTCAGTATACTTAAAAATTTTGCTTTTGTCAGTCGCTCAAAGCCAATAGGCTGTTTTCACCATTACTCGTGATACCCAGTTCATTCCTTTTTGAAAGATCCATGGCAAGGTTAAAGCACCCTGCTGCTCGGCTTCTTGTCGATGTTTGTCTTCATCCTCTTGCATTTGCTCTACAATTTTAATACTTTTCTCATCTTCTAGCGGTAATTCCTGCAAATGTCCTTTCAAATGCTCAACCACTTGTTTTTCTGTCTCTGCTACAAAACCGAGACTCCAGCGCTCACCTGCCAGGCCAGCAAGAAGCCCCAGCATAAAAGACCCGCCATACCAGAAAGGATTAAGATAGCTAGTGTGACTCCCGAGTTCGACCAGCCGCCGACTGCACCAGGCAAGATGATCACCCTCTTCTCTAGCTGCTTGTCGCAGCTCGGCCTTAAGCCGAGAATTCCCTGAAGCAAGCGCCTGGCCATGATAAAGGGCTTGCGCACAAATTTCTCCGGCATGATTGATTCGCATCAAGGCAGCAGCATGCTTTCTTGCCGCTTGAGATAAGGCAGCTTCTTTTTTATTTTCTCCCGGATAAGCCCGCCCCGTCGTCTTGGGATTATTGAATAAAGCCCGCAGAGTCTGATCAAAGCCTAAACAAAGTTTGTCGCTTACAGAATAGGTTTTTTCCATTTCATCAATAGCCAGCGAAGATCTGAAGGTATAATATAGCACCTTCTAAATAGCATTACCTTGAATATGATTAGTCTCCAAAGCAAAAACGACTACCGAGCAGAATTGATAAAAAAACACAAAACACTAGCCGCCCGGGTGATGAAAATTTCTACACCCCACGGCGAGCTGCTTACACCCACCTTTATGCCCGTTGGAACACATGCGCTAGTTAATTATCTGACACCGGAGGATTTGCTGCGCACGCAGAGTCACCTAATTTTGGGCGGCAATACTTATCACATGCTCATTAAGCCGGGTTTAGAAGTCATTGAAAAAGTCGGCGGCATGCATTGCTTTATGGGCTGGAAAAAACCCATGTTAACTGACAGCGGCGGCTTTCAAGTCTTGAGCCTCGCACAAAAAGGCGGTTTATGTCGTATTGATGAAAGCGGCGCTCATTTTAAACATCCTCTCACCGGACAGGTGCTTCATTTAACGCCGTCTTCCTCTATTCAAACTCAAAAAATCATCGGTGCTGATATTATTATGGCTTTTGATGAATGCACGCCTGAGAGCGGTGGTCGAGAAGCTGCCATGGCTGCCTTAAAACGAACCCATCAATGGTTGCTTTTATCTAAAGAAACCCATGAAAAAAATCCGGCTTCTCGCTATGGTCACAAACAAGCTCTTTTTGGCATTATTCAGGGCGGCAGTTTTCGGGATCTGCGTGAAGAAAGTGCCAACTTTGTTCTCAAGCTTGATTTGGATGGTATAGGGATCGGCGGCGAGGTGATTGGCTTTGATATGCTTAAAACAGTTGAGATTATTCGCTGGCTCGAACCGCTTTTACCACAGCATAAAATTCGTTATACCATGGGCGTGGGTCTGCGCCCCCAGGATCTCATCGATGTCGTCAGTGAGGGGATTGATATTTTTGATTGTGTAGCGCCTACTCGCAACGCACGACATGGTTCGCTCTATCATGGCAAGGTGCTTGAAAAAAATGGTCGACTTCATTTTGAATATGAAGGAGAAAGCAGTCATATCCTGATTAAAAAAAGTCTCTATGCCAAAGACCCTCGTCCGATTCTAGAAGGATGCAGCTGTTATACCTGCCAACATTTTTCACGCGCTTATTTGCATTATTTATTTAAAGAACGCCATCTAGGCTATGCTCATCTCGCCTCTATTCATAACATTCACCTGATGCAAAGTGTTTGTTTAAAGCTACAACAATGGATTTTGGAAAACTGAGTAAAGCCTGTTATTCTATCTTCTGTCATTTATGGAAGCGAAGGATTAATCATGCCCACTTGGTCTACTCCTTTTCAAATAGAAATGGTTTTGCGTATTGTCTCCGCCTGCCTCTTGGGCGGTCTTTTAGGCTGGGAACGCGAGCGTCATGGTATTTATTCAGCTGGTATTCGCACCTATAGTGCTATTGCTATTGGCGCCTGTGTCTTTGGTCTGATTTCTCTTTACATCGCACACGATCCCACTCATGTGGCAGCAAATGTCATCACTGGTATCGGTTTTCTAGGCGGGGGTATCATTTTTCGACAAGAAGGAAACTATGTCGCCGGGGTCACAACTGCCGCCACCCTCTGGGCCGCTGCAGCCATTGGTCTCTCGATTGCCTATGGGATGTATATCATTGCTGTTTGCACAACCATCCTCATTTATCTTTTGCTCTATTTACCTCGTCTGCCTTGGTGGCATAAAATATCGCATCCGCGTCAGCATCGCTTGAAAGCTTCGGAGTAAGTAAGATGCCTTCTTTTCTTGATCCCAAAAAATATCCCGAGAGAAAAATTTTTTATAGAGGCCTTTTTTATAATAAAGATCTTTATTTTCCCTCTTATCCAGGTTTAGTTGCCGATTTTGAAGCCATCGGAATAAAATATTACCCAGGCGAAAATCATCTAGGCCAGAATATCAGTGTATTTATACATGATATTCAATACCTCCTGATTGATCAGGATCCTGCGCTACAAAATACGATCGTAGAAAGGGCTACAACAAAATTAATTTCATTTTTACAAAATATATTCAAAAACCTCTACCCGCTTAGCCCAAGCGATGGGCTAGCAGAATATTGGGCTTTTATTCAAGCCTCGCTACAAGAAGCTATATTGACAGATTATAATAAAAAAACAGTTCAAGAATATAAGGAAGGTCTCTGTTTTTATGCTTGTCTCGCCACCGGGTTCGATTCCTTCTCTGCAGGTGCGGTCTTCAAGAACTGGCTAGAAAAGCTTGCTGCTTGTTTGGATTTAAATGCAAATGAAAAAAAGATAAGTACACGGGTTTGGGCAGAGAGTATGGAACGCATTAAAGCCTCTTATCGACAAATAACAAGCTACAGCTTTCTTCCTTCCTTATCATTAATCGCTATAACAGCAGTTGCTTGGTATTACGGCCTGCCTTATTCGGAACTCGGATTAATCGCAACGCTCGGTTCAGCAGGCTATGCCTTGCTAAATCCACAATTAACCCAGGAAGCACAGGAATTTTTTTACCAGCGAGGAAAGCAAGCCTATTATGAAAAAAAAGGTAAAAACCCAGATGAGGATATTAACTCAAGAAAAAAAATCATTGCCTTTGGTATAGAACATAGCTTTCAGCAATTTAAGGCTAATACACGTTTGTCCCTCAAACTGCAGCCGGCTGAAAGTAAAGATAAACCAGCCCAAGAGGTTCATGTATTGATTTACGACGAATTCCCTCGTCTGGATTTCAGCCCTCGCTTAAAAAAAATAAAAGCCAAAGCGCTTACTCAAGAAAATCCTTTTAAAAAAATAATTCAAGATAAAATAAAAAGAGAAGCTCAAGTCAGAGAAAATTTTGAAGGCCAATTACTGGAAGGCCCAAATCATTCACTAACTATCCTGAAGCCCCAAACCGGTTCAGAAACGGCTTATTTAGAATTAAAAGAACAGATGGGGCCTCGCAGTAAAATCATTAGCAAAAATGGGCAGAGCTTTTGGCTCAGAAAGGGGGGTAAAAAAGTACCTCTTCAGCCAACGACTCCAGAAGAAGTCTTGGTAGATGGAAAAAATCAAACGGTACCCGCTTTTCAACCCAAATATTAACTTACCTCTGATAAAAAATATATGACATTTAGACAGCTTTCTCTTATGAACAATCTCAAGCAACTTTTTTCCACTGATCACCATCTTCTCTAAATTGCATTTTATTAAGCTCAACAGAAGGCTCACCTTGAGCATCCAATTCAGCTATTTCATTAACTAAGTCAAAAATCAATTTCTCTTTCTCTGGGTGAAGATAAGAATAAAATAATACTCTTAATAAATGATCTGCAGATTTTGAAATAGGGTGACTACCCTTTTCCCATAATAAAATGGTTTGGTAATCGCAACCAAGAATTTTGCCTAAGGTTTTTTGAGAAAAATCGAAAGTTGTTCTAATAAATTTTATTTCTTTTCCAGAAAGCAATCCTTGTTTAAAAATTAAGTTTAAACCAATGGCCTTATGCAAGCCAGAAAGGTCATGGATAAAAATCTCTTTATCCCCGTTTTCTAATGGCGTGATCTCAAATCCATTTACAAGATAAACATTATCAAGACCCGATTCAGTATAATGATATTCTTTCATATTTAATTACCCTTTAAGTTTAATAGCCATCCCACATTGTGGTAATTATTAGTAGTTTTTGCCTGTATTTTAAAATCAATACAACCTTTAAAAATTTCCCTGCTGTAAGTTTCTCCATTGTTGTTCTATAACCTCCACCATCTTCATAAACACGATGAGGCTCTTCTATAACAACCCCTTTTTCTAAGCAATTCTTTACAGCCGAGACAGTAATGTCACGTTCCAACATTCGCTGTTTGCTATGCAAAGTCCATGATATTTGATCTAGCTTAATCAGCTCTCTAATTATGTTTTGAGCCTCTTGTTTTGTTGGAACCTTTTCCAACGGTATTATTCCTGTCACTTTTAATCGAACCCTTTTATTGGTATTGAGCTGGAATATATAATAATTATATATATAATTATTATATATGGCAAGACAGCTATATGCTTGCTTTACTAGGATTTTTTAAATAGAGCAAAGTTCACGAGCATGACTTTATGGGAAAGTGCTTGTATAACTAGTTATCCCAAGTCTTGAATCAACTCTTGCAACTCACCTGATTCATACATCTCAGCCACAATATCGCTGCCGCCAATGAATTGCTGTTTTATATAGACCTGCGGGATAGTCGGCCATTTCGAATATTCTTTAATGCCTTGGCGTAGTTCTGGCTTGTCTAAAACATTCACCGCCGTAAAAGGAACACCGCAGGCTTTTAAAATATTCGCCGCTCGCGCTGAAAAACCACATTGGGGCGCTTCTGGCGTACCCTTCATAAAAATAATAATCGAATTGCTTTCAATTTGTTGT
>CAYXNR010000046.1:0-19726 GCA_964466595.1 uncultured Coxiellaceae bacterium
GCTGTAGGCTTGATATCGAGCGTGTAAATGAGAGGTGGCAAGAGATTCTTTTATGGAGATGCGTAATTTATTATGTTGAGTTTATTTAAGTGCTAAATAGAGAGTGGGCAATTTTTGTGCCTTAAGGCGGCACTTGACCCCTACGATTTTACTTGGAATAAATGGAGTAATAGCTTAGATTTCCCCATAAGAGACCCGCTTAATTTTTCCATGCCCATTTTCATAAATTACAAATAACTTGCCCTGTTTGATTTCAGCCTTTTCAGAATAATATCCTTTAGGTGGGCGAATAGTAGGATGCTTGGGTAAGGGAAAAACTTGGATGTTGTTTACATTGTCGTAACACACATATATTCCTTTTTTAACATCAATAAGCAGAGGTCTGTTATGTCGAAAATCAGGAGGGTAGTGCGGATTTAATTCTTCTATTCTATATTCATGGGTGCTGCATGATACGACTGTTGATGGTGCGATAAATATAACTGATCTACCACAGCCAGTACCACATGAGCCTACTATATGAACTGTTGAATCATTTAACCAACCGACTGCTTGAATGCCTGGCCACTCATCTACAATTCTATAAGTTTGTTTGGTTTTAAAATTGATGTAAACAGGAGGACCTAATTCTGGAAAAATAATCGCCGCAGTCTTTGAGGGATTATATTCACTTCTATAAATTCCTATTTCACGAGTGTGGATTTTTTTTATCAGGGTATTATAAGAAATATCAATGGATTGATCTGGCCGCGCAAAAGATCGATTAATCCAGCTTGACAAAATGAAAATGAGTAACGCCTGGAAGATCAAAATAGTTTTTCTCCCAAGGAACTGTTGGGTCCGGCTCGCCACTAAAGAAATTACAAACACCGGGCATAGGATTGTCTTTTTCAGGCGCATTATGAATCTCCTCTATTATTTTTATCGATTCTTCCCAGGCAGCTTTGTCAAAAGGGTCCTCTTGGCCTGGGCGTTGTAATCTTGCATAATTTGGGTCTTTTCTACTCCAGCAATTAAATTGTGATGGCCTTACTACAATTTTTTGATATGAACTTCCCCATCTTTTTTTTGTCATACGATTCCGAATAATCCAGGCAATAGCACGTTTGGTGGCTGTGTTTTCTCCCCTTGCTTCACCGTAAACCGTCAGAGCATAATACAGATGATCAAGAGAAATTTTTTCTTCTAGTGCGATCTTATGATAGGGGGCACGATAATTAGAACAATATCCCTTTACTTTCTCTATGTGCGTTTTGCCATTTTTATCCTTTTTTATTCTTTCGTGTGGACGTACCCAGTATTTATCATCTGGGCACGATGGAGTGCTAGAGGGTTCACTGAGCTGACTATTTGACATATCTGTTTCCTTGCTTGATGGTTTATATCCGTTAATAAGATTTCCGAGCACGGCGTGTCGAACGCGCAAAGGGTCAAGTGCCACCTTGAGGTGCAAAAAATAAACAACAACCCGCCTCGGTCGATGTATATTATTCCTAAAAATTTTCTGTCTTCAAGCGCCTCGATTCATAACATAATACCAAGCGTTAGAATAATTGATTCGTAATTGTTTAGCACTAGAAAGTGCTCTTACTGTGCTTAGATAGTGTGGTGCTGTAGGCTTGATATCGAGCGTATAAATGAGAGGTGGCAAGAGATTTTTTTATGGAGGTGCGTAATTTATTATGTTGAGTTTATTTAAGTGCTAAATAGAGAGTAGGCAATTTTTGTGCCTTAAGGTGGCACTTGACCCCTTGATGTGCCGGAGGAAACAATTACTCTTGAATTTGCTGCTTAATTGTCTCAGTAATCCACTGATTTAAGCTCATATGGTGTTGTTTAGCTGCAATATAAACTTGCCTATGTAGTTTGGGGTCTAGGCGAAGATTAAATTTTCCTGAGAAGGGCTTCTCAGGTTCTTCATTGCGCTCTTTGCAAAAGGCAAGATAGTCATCAATTGATTCTTTAAAGGCTTTTTTGATTTCAGCAACAGTTGCGCCCTGAAATGTAATCACATCACGGGTGTTAATAACCTCCCCATGAAAGATTTCCATTTCATCGTCAAACTCAACGTGCCCTATATAACCTTTATGTATCAGCATCGATATTAGCCTCATTTAAAAATCGTCTCATTGAAACAACAGCACCTTTGTCAATTTCCTTTCTGGGGTGAGGGCGATGAAAAACTGCTCTTATGCCATTTAGTGCAATTCTGACCCTTGAACCACTTCCCTCAGATATGTCAGCACCTAAAGCTTGAAGCATAGCCTCAATATCCTTCCAAATCATGCCCGCCTGGACGGGATTGTGAAATACTTGCTCTAGTGTTTTTCTGTGCTTTTTATTCATTATAGCATAGTACCATAAAGTAGTACTATATCAAGGCTCATAATAGCCAAATTTGGGGCACTTGACAGTAACACCGTACAACAAACTACAACTTCCCACCACTCTGATCTTGAGGTATTTCCTAGCTTCGACTGTTGTTGAGAGTTGTGATCTGTTGTAGTAAATTGCTCTACGATGTTTCGTAATCAGTTCAAATGGGGATTTGCCAACTTAAATGTTAGTAAATTGGTAGCAGTTACTCATCCTGAAAATAAAAAATCACAACGCGTGTTAGAAAAAGCCGGTATGCGCTTTGGTAAGCGAATGCACTATCATGGTTCCGATTGTGATTTATATGAAATCTTCAAAGAAGGTTAAGAAAAATGATGTATCAAACATTATGCACCGAGTTTTATGACATTGATAAACGCTTCGCTGAAGCAGATGAAATCGATTTTTATAAGCAATTTATTGATAAAGATAAATTGATTCTTGAACCCATGTGTGGGTCGGGTCGTTTATTGATTCCTTTAATTCAAGAAGGTTATCAAATTCATGGTGTGGATAACTCAACGCCGATGCTAGAAAACTGTAGAAAAAGGGCTGCTGCTTCTGGACTTGAGCCTATTTTGTTTGAAGCATCAATTGAAACAATGCAGTTACCTCATAAGTATGATTATATGTTAATCCCTTTAGGCTCGTTTCAATTACTTTACCCTCGTTCTGCTGCATTTAATACGCTACAAAATCTTAGAAAACACCTTCGTGTTAGAGGAAAGTTGATATTGGATTTATTTGTTCCCTGGGATGCTCTTTACGAAAATAACGAAGAAGAATTCACTGAGAAAGAAGTGCACATATCTTCTGATGGAGCTATCAAGCACAAGTCACATAATCGCTCAAATAAATATGAACAATATTGCTATAGTGACTCCACTTACACAAAAATAGTAAATGGCAAAATTATAGCTGAAGAAAAAGAAGAAATGTATTTGTGCTGGTATTATCGCTATGAAATGGAACTTATTTTAGAAAAATATGGTTTTAAAAATATTACTTATAAAGAAGAATTTTTTAGAAATGAAAATCACATGATATTTATCGCAGAAAACTAAGGAAGTATGATGGCTACCGCAATAAAACTCCGATCATCTACCCCAAAAGATACAAAATGGTTGGAAGAACTCATGACCAGGGATTGGGGCGGCTTACCGCTTGTTATTAGAGGAAAGAAATATTATCCCGCCAGTTTAGATGGAATCATTGCTGAAAATGAAAATGGCATTGCAGGTTTTTTATTTTACGAAGTACGTGATCAGGATTGCGAGATAATTGTATTTGAAATCTTTGATAAATTTAAGGGCACGGGAACGCAAATTTTAAATCAATTAAAAGAAATTGCTACAAACAAAAAATGCCGACGACTATATTTAATGACTACGAATGACAATCTAGATGCATTACGATTCTATCAAAAAAGAGGATTTCATATTTGCGGTATTCACCTTGATTCAGTCAAGATTTCAAGGCAGATAAAGCCGACCATAGGGATGACAGGCGATCATGGAATACCAGTACGTGATGAAATTGATTTAGAATTTTTACTTTAATTTTTAGTGGATGCTATGAGCCAGGATAATACAGCAGGAATGTTAACTGTAGAAGAAGCGGTGGCGAAGGATGATCTAACGCCTTGGGTCAGGTCGGGTCACGTCCGTCCGTCCGTCATCAAAAGGGTCAAGTGCCACCTTGAGGTGCAAAAAATAAACAAAAACCCGCCTCGATCGATGCATATTATTCCTAAAAATTTTCTGTCTTAAAGCACCTCGATTTATAACATGATACCAAGCGTTAGAATAATTGATTCGTAGTTGTTTAGCACTAGAAAGTGCTCTTACTGTGCTTAGATAGTGCGGCGCTGTAGGCTTGATATCGAGCGTGTAAATGAGAGGTGGCAAGAGATTCTTTTATGGAGATGCGTAATTTATTATGTTGAGTTTATTTAAGTGCTAAATATAGAGAGTGGACAATTTTTGTGCCTTAAGGTGGCACTTGACCCCTACGTCGACGTGTATAATCAAATAGTTACAAAGCGAGTCTTTCCAGGGGGGCACTGCCCTTTCCACCTTTTGTTTGATAAAGATATGCTATAATTTATATTATAGACTAAATTACAATCAAACTGGAGGGGGTATGTCAGATTTAGATACTTTTTTTAATTTAATAGCTGGGGCAATGATAGCTTCTGGTGTGGGTACTGTTGCGGAGAGTTTCGCCACTAGTGGTCACAGAGATCGCAGACTTGAGGTTTTGGCAGGGGAGCGTAGAGAGCAGGAGTTCCTGGCAGACCAAAGACGACAGCAAAATGCAGCCAGGGTTGCGAGGATACGAGCATATCAAAAAAAACAAGATACAGATGAGGAACATAAATCTTGGAAGTCCCAAGATTATCCACAGGCCCAGTACCTCACAATAGTAGAGATAGAGAAAGAAGTTAAAGCCGTGTTTGATGAGGCTATTAACTTAATAAGGGTAAGGAGGGCCATAGACAAACAAGAAGAGGAGAAAGAAGCTCCGGCTCACTTAGGTCCAGAAACAAGATCAGAAGAAGAGAAAATATCTCCTGATTCTGTAGTTGGGATCATGGAAGCTTATAGAGACAGTATATTGAAACAGTATAGAGAGGGGCGGATCACCAACTCCGCGGCTTTCAATTGTGGTAGAGCGACGCGATGGTTTGTAAAGGGTATACAACTAGAAAGTTCGAAGGACCAACAGGATAATGACGCAATAGGGAAACGGCTAAAAGAATACGAGAAGGCAATGAATAACCCATCTAATGTGACCTCTTTTAACGAGAAAGTACTTTTCTTCGGAGTGGCGTTCGGGGTAATTATGGCACTTGTGGGATCTCTTCCAGTAGCAGCACCACTTGTCATCGGTGCATCAACTGCTGTGAAAGCTGCTGCTGTGAAAACTGCTGCTGTGAAAGCTTTAGCTTCCTATGGACTTCTGGGGGTGGGCTTCGGTGGTTTAGTGGCAGTTGTATTAGAAGGAGGGGAGAGAAGGCGCCCAGAAGTTGATACCAAAGAAGTTACCAAAGCTATTCAAGATGCTGTAAAAAGAAGACCATCAAAATAATCGAATAAGGGTCAAGTGCCACCTTGAGGTGCAAAAAATAAACAACAACCCGCCTCAGTCGATGCATATTATTCCTAAAAATTTTCTGTCTTAAAGCGCCTCGATTCATAACATGATACCAAGCGTTAGAATAATTGATGCGTAGTTGTTTAGCCTAGAAAGTGCTCTTACTGTGCTTAGATAGTGTGGTGCTGTAGGCTTGATATCAAGCGTGTAAATGAGAGGTGGTAAGAGATTCTTTTATGGAGGTGCGTAATTTATTATGTTGAGTTTATTTAAATGCTAAATAGAGAGTGGGTAATTTTTGTGCCTTAAGGTGGCACTTGACCCCTACGTCGTTTGATGTGCCTGGTCTTGGCCCAAAATGGGACGAAATAAAAGAAAGTCTATCCGAGGCTTCTCGAAAAAGGAGACCTCAAATAGAAGGTCTCTTCTTAAGTTAGCGCTTATGCTCTCCCAGTGCGGGAGAGGGGATAAATTTGCTAAATTGGCTTTCCCTCTCTTTTAAACCTTCACCTAAGCGCGGTCGATAACAGGGGCGCCCGTTCATCAGAAACTTCGCCTTGCAATTGATTTGCTAAGTTATCGATCGTTGATTCACCGGTGGATTTAAAAAACCGTGGACAGCAGGCATTCAGCCACTGATGTGCTTTTGTTGTTGCTGTCATTTGCTTGCTAAGCAAAAGCAATTCGGCTTTTAATGTAGCTTCCGTCGTCTCCTTATTTGGCAGCTGAATTAAAAAAGCTTCTATTGTAGTTTTACGCCTCAGAAGGATAGTCTTTTGAATATCACTAGCAGTTGTTTTGATTCTATCATCAAGACGCTTTTTTTCAGCATTCAATGTTTCTTTAATTCCTCTTTTTAATAAAAATAGAGGCAGGGAAGCCTCTTTATGCTTTAGATATGTGTGAAAATCAGCTGCTGTCGGAAAATGATTTTGAATCGCATCTTTCTCCTCATCGCCATCTACTTTTGCTTTCATGTAGTTATTTTCGAAAAATGCTACTTTCCGAAGACAGCGAACGTCATTTATCTTTACTATAAAATCATCGTTCAATTTTTTTAATTGGTTTTCATATGCATTAAACCGCTCTTCAATTTCTAGCTTAGATTGGGCTGTTGATAAAGCTTGTTTCGTATTTTCAGCTAAAGCGATATTTTTGTTTCTAAACTCTTCAAAATCGGAAGGAAATGCCGTAAAAGGATAATCAGGAAAATTACATTGGTTGTGCTGGAATCCAGACTTCTCCTGCTTGATTGCCTTAAACTTCATTCTAGCCAACAGTTCAAATCTCTCTTGTAATATTCCATTAGCTAAATTTGCGTCTATTTTCAAATTCAATCTCGTTTTCATCATATCCATGCCAGAATGATCATCTGGCCTCACGCGAGCATAACGTGCTTCATCGGCCTCCTCCCATTGCTCTGGGTCTCTGTTTTCGGCTTCATTCAGTGCTACATATTTCGCCATTAACCCATGAAGATAAGGAGCATAATCTAACCTGCCTTTAATCACAGCCGCATGTACCCATTGCAGTCTTTGTGTAAGAAAATCTCCATGAGGATCATCAAACTTCTGTTCGTCCGCAGCTCGTAGAAAAGGGGTACTCAATATTTCAAACAGCGCTACACAATCAGAAGAGTCAATACGGTCAACATGCTCTATGTATATGCCTAATGCTAAGGCTTGAAGGCTCTCTACATTAGCACCATCAGCCGGAATCTTTTTATGCCATAAATAATAAAACAATCGGACCTTCAATGCGCAAAGCACAGCACGAACTTCTTTATTGTGCGCCTTGCTTAAAGCAAGATCTATATGGGGAAGCCATTTAAGGTGTTCTGCGGTAATATCCTTGGGATGATCGGGAATAGCTTCTTCCTGGAAAAAAGCAAGAAATGCTTCAGTCTCATGGTTAACAGCATCTGAATTCGGATCAAGTGAAAGAATTGATTTTCTTACTTTGATTCTCTCTGGGGTAAGTGGCATTTCGGTAAGTCCAAAATAATCATCTACTCCCCTAAAGAGCGATGCTCTAAAAGGATCTTCTTCAGAAGCGCCGCTTAAGCACCGATCGATGATCGCTTTTAAAATAACGCGGTTTGCTTTTATAGGAAGATAATTAGCTTCATCTTTCGGCTCTAAATTTGAACTTAAAGCGTTAGACATGCTAATAAAAGATAATTTTCTTACAAAATAAGCAACGACTTCCGGTTTCAACTTACCTCTTTCAATGATCGCTACCTGCAAGGCGTTCTTTCCTTTAGCATCATTTTCTTGTAGAGCTTCCTCTAAAAACTCTCGTGATACTTTTTTTAAGAGTACTAAACAAGTTTCTGACTTTTCCTCTCTTAGCGCTTTATGAAAAAGGCCCGCAGAGGTTCGTAAGAATTGCTCTAAGGCAATAGGGTGTAGTTTATGAATTTTTTGAGACAGATCATTGCCTTCCAGAGCATTATTTTTTTCAAAATCACCTAAACCTTGTACAATTTCTGTGTCACTCAGCATATTGTGCTCCTCGTTTTGATAAAATCATTTTGCCTTTAATCAGGCATTGTTGCAAGTCGATAAAAAACTTAGGCTGCTTTCTTAATTTTCTCGTATTGATGAGCATTCCTATTTTTCAACATCCACACATCGAGGGCTAATTGCATATTCAACCAACTTTCAGGAGTGGTTCCTAAATAGAGAGCTAATCTGATTGCCATGTCTGTAGTCAGTGGACGTTGCTCATGAATGATTTGTGATATTGTGCGTCTTGATACTCTCAATTGCTCAGCTAGTTCAGTTTGCGAAACGCACAAAGGGTCAAGTGCCACCTTGAGGTACAAAAATCAAACAACAACCCGCGGTTAGCACGGTTTTCTAGTGGTGGCGATGCAAAGCCTGCTGAAAGCTAAATCACATGCTTTTTCATCCATTTTATGATTTTATTTTTTTGCCTGTGATTAATTGGGAAAAATGGGGGAGCTAACGGGATGGTCCTGATCTTTTTGAAGAAATAGGAACCTCTTTTTGTTCTTTATCGGACCTAGAAAATGATTTTCCCAAAAAGTTAAACTGCTTAAACGGCTCTGCTGTTCTTTTTTTACTTTTCTGTATAGATGCTTGTTGCTGTTGCCTATTTACTTTTCGTACTTCTTTCACAAAGCGAGTGACCTGAGAAGAATAGCCTTTATGCATATCTAAATCTTTTAAGGGTGTAGCCTGCTGCTTATCTTGTAGAAGATTTATCTGTGTTCTTAAGGCGCTGTAATCATAGGTGCGCGTTACATTTTTTTCTAGTACAACGGTTATAGGATTATCCGGTATTTCATGTGTTATAGGGCATCTTATTCTCTCTTGATAATGAGCAAGCGCTTCTTCTTTTTGGAGCCTCTTTTCTTCCGGTAGCGATTGAATAGCTTTTTTATAGTCTAGAATCTCCGCTTCCGCTAGCAGCCTTATAGGCTGGTTTGAATGGTTTTGTACGGTATCCATTTCTTCTAGAAAGGTATTGCGCTGCACTAGCGCTTGCACTTGAGGCGGTTTTTTGAAGTTACCTTGAGCATCTGAATCCATTATATAGGGCAGTCCGCTTACTAGGAGGGAGCTAAGGTCTTTTGGGTCCTTATAAAAAGTAGCGGGTAGCGTAATGGCGCCCTTGATTCCTTTTGCAAAGCCGACTTTCATGCCCCATCCTATAATCCCCCACGAGTTGAGTGCCGAGAATAACATATAGAGTGTTCCTATTGTGGCTGTTTTAAATAAGGTGCCAGGCCAGGATGATCCTTTTGCCCGTTTATCTTTTGCAAAGATATAATATATATAAGGTATTTGCGAGATTGCTGTTACGGCGCCAGTGACCGCGCCAAGGAGTAAGCCGGCAATTTTATCGAAGGGATTTGTGAGTCGAGTTCTTACTTGCCTTAACTGCCTATTGGTTAACAAAGGTTTTCTGCGAGAATTGGGAGAAGAGTTTCCAATAGAGGCAAGCAATTCCTTATCCAAATGACCTTGGATGGTTTCATGAAGGTATTTTTGATTGCAGCGATCCAATAATTTATGCTCTCTTAATTGTTCCCGAAACCAGATCAGCTTGTCTAGGTTTTTGCTTATCGTTTTCGGATCGGAATCCAGCTTCCAGGGCTGATCCTCTAAGGCAAGCTGCGGTATATAAACAGTTAAGCTCACAAAGGCATGCAAGGCTGCTTCATGATCTTGACTATCGAGTGTTCTCATTAATCGATCAATCATTTCTTTTAATGGAACAGCATCCGCTGCTTTGTATTCGTCTTCCGGTAGCTGCATGGCAGGCTTGAGATCTTCTGCAAAGGCTTCTTTTTGCTTTTGAAGACGAAGACCATTCAAAATATGAGCGAGATAGTCTGTCTTTTTTTTATCTAACTCATTTTTATTATCTAATTGAATAGCGCGATTAACATGAGACAAGGCAGCTTCAATAATTTTAATTTCATGGTCGATATTTTTAAGATTATTATTTTTTAGTGGGCCCTCTGTGAATTGAGATATTAATAAGGTAGCTACCTCCACATGTTCTGCTGCTGTCAATTGATCAAGGTCTGCTGTTATGAAAAAACGATTTAGTATCGTATAGTATAATTCCTTATCAGAGGAATTATTTTTTTCTAGCGCAGCTTTCAGTTTTTTAACCTGAGTCAAAAGTTCAGGCATTAAAAAAGATTGAAAAGACCACCCTAAGGGCATAATTTGAATAGCGCGTTTTAAATAAACGATTGAATCAGCGCTGTCTTTTTGATCTAAACTGAGAAGCAAATAAATTTCGCTGCTGCTCTTTTGGTCCTGGGTTGATGAAGATTCTTTAGCAATTGCTAGTTCTGATAAACGGTTTGTGGATTGGGCAAGCTCTCTGGTATAGAAGTTATATTTAGGGAAAAATTTTCTGAACAAAAAGTGAGCCTGTATAGCGAGCTCAGGCGGTCTGGTAGGGTCCGTTATTAAGTTTAATATTTGATTCATTAAAGAGAAGGAGGGGTCTTTTAAATAAGTTTGCCTTAATTCCCTATTTTCTAATATTATTGTTACTATTTTTTCTCGATCGGTTTGGTTAAGACTATCTGAGTTACTAAGCAGGTTTTTTATATGTTTATTGACTGCCGCGTTAAATTTATTTTTTTGCTCATTACTAAGCTGCAGTAGTGCTGCATGCTTATTAAATATTTTCTGAAATTGGATAAGCTGAACTAGATTTTTATCTATAATTGGTTTCGGAGTAAAAGAATCTACTTCCCAGGTTTTTAGTAAATTTATTAAGTGCATGAAGATCAAAGCCGCATAGGGATTTTGTTCATTGACCAGGTTCATTAACTGATCATAAATTAATTCGTGAAATTTGTTGGAGTCAGGTGGTATGGCCCTCTTTTTATCCAAGAGGGATTGTAGTTCAAGGGCCATTTCTATGACCATATCTTTGTTGATCTTCTTTTCTAGAGGATCGGATACTGGTTCTATACTTAAACTCCGCAAGCAAGCGATTGCATTTTCTAGGGTTCCTTCAGCATATCGTTCATATAATGCTAGTGCTGTTTCACTATGCTTTGCATATACTTTCGGGGCTGCTTGATATAGCTGATAATGCAAAGATGCCCTCCATTTAGTAGTAATTAAATTGTTCTCATTAACTGCTTTCGTAATTTCACTGAATTTTTTAAAACGAACATCATTAATATTCGATCCAATAAAATTAGTTAAATGCTCAGCTGCATAAGCTGCCTGAAAGGAAGATGGTGTATATTTTTCTTCTAACTCTTTTTCCTTTTCCGCTAAAGATTCATTATTTTTTGGTTCACGCGCATGAAAACCTTCCATACAATTTTTTAGAAATTCCATAAAATTGTCTATTTCTTCTATTAATTTTTCTTGGTCTTCAGTCTGTGGAGTAAGTAAAGCGGCTTTTTTTGCTCGTAGCGCCTGATTTTCTAAAGCGTTTAATTTTTCTTTTTTTTCTTCAGGGCTTAATTTATTTAAGCCTTTTAAAGAAAGGCAATCAAAAATTAATTTTGCTATTTTAAGTTGTTCAGCGGCAGATAAGTCTTGATAATAATAGTCTGGCAGGTTCTGTATTCTATTAATACAGTTTATAAAGAGTTCCTTGTTTTTCGCTTCTTTTTCTTTTGCTTCTTTCGTATCGCCATAGCCGAATCCTTGACTGAGCAAGGATTCTAGTAAAGGAATGAGAATAGGTAAGGAAAAACGATCAAAGGATTCTCCGGGGGAGTTATCCATTGCGTTTTTTAAAAAATCAAAAGGTTTCTGAAATGAAGCTTCTGTATTTACTTTGCTTTTTATTTTTTCTCGCTTTCTTTCTTCAGCGGCTAAGGTAGCCAAGAGTAAGTAGGCTGCACAGCTATATTGTTTGATATGGTGTTTGTAGGGGTGGTTTTCATTTATTGACTGGCCTAAGGTGGCTAAGGTAGTCAAGGAATGAGCTAGATTTTCGAAAGAAGAGTTGGTTTTTATGTGAAGCAGGATGTTTAAATGATAAGCTCGTAGACAACCGCTATATAATAGATGAATATCCTTTTGCACAGCTCCCCCGGCTTGTTTTTTCTGGAGTTTTCGGCCCACTTGCAGGGTGCCTTCCTGTAAGACCTTTATGATTTTATCTTCGGAAACAAATATTTTTTCTTTGAGGTCTGGATTAATCGACATCATAAAACAGAGGTTAGTCATATATTTCATATAGCCAACACCTTCAGAACCGACGCGAGGCTGAATCACATTGGCATACATCTGTAGGTTTAGATTTTCTTTAGCCTCATTTATTTTTTTTAATAAGTCTGGATCATTTATTTCTTTGGAAAAGGTAGTTAATAAAATCCATAACTGTGTCATTTGAGTAAAGTCGGCGTGCGCTTCAGAATAGTCTATCTTTGGTTTTGCCCAGTTTTGGGCATAACAATGAATTAAAGCCAGGCAACTATCGACATCGGTAGTGCTATCCTCTTTTTGCAGGGTGAGATCCTTTAGGATTTCAAGCACCATGTTTTTTTCTTCTGCTGTTTCTAGAAGCGGAAAAACGCGTTGATACCAAAAAACGGCCTCCTGAAAATTTTTGCCGATTTCAGGATCCTTTCCTTCTTGATATTTTTTTCCTATAAGCCACATCAAATTTTTTTCATTGAAATATTTATCTTTAGGTTCGATATTGAGGTTATAAAGGATATTTAAAGTTTTTAAATAGGCTGTTTTCCCAGCCAAGGAGTCAAGGTCCATTTTTTTTAGTGTTACCCGCAGTGTACGACGGTATTCTTGGTGTTCTGCTTCAGGGTGTTCTTTGTCGAGCTCTGCGAATATGTCGGGTATAGCCTCATGGTTATTTGCCTGAATGGCTCTTTGCAAAAAGGTGAAAAGATGTTCTTTCCGCGACTGCATGGGGACCCCTCTTCTTAATAGCTATATATTATTAAGTATAGACTAGGGAGATAATAATGAGCGTGTAAGTATTCTGTATGGGGTGTTGTATAAGTATCTGATTTAAATTATAAATTAGCCAAACCGAAGAACCGAAGGGGTCAAGTGCCACCTTAAGGTACAAAAATCAAACAACAACCCGCGTTTTACGTAATCGGTAAAGCAGAGTTGAGAATTGTGGATTTGATAGCTTCGTGAATAGCTTTAAACTCACTAAATAAATTTTGATGTTCTTGTAAGCGTAGCTCACATTTTCTAAATGATGCACTAATACTCGCCGTATGATAGCAATTAAAATAATTTGCAATAGCGCGTAATGAGTAACCAAAAAGTCTTCTGCAGATGTAGATGCAGATTACCCGAGGCCAATTAAGCTTGCCGCGCTTGGTGTGCATCAAGGTGTCGGGTGTGACAGCATAGAATGTGCAAATCTGTTCTATAATAATATCGATTGTAGGTATAGATTTTGCGCGTTTGAAATCAGTTGCGGATGCTTCGATGGTTGGCGTATCAATAGCAGATAAGATCTTTTCTTTAAATTTTTCAGAGCCAATAATAGGTGTGGTGAATGTAGTGCTATAAAACACATTTATTTCGTCAATTTGTTTTCCTTCAACGTAGTCTTGATAATTTCTAATATGTGATAGTGCTTTAACGCTGGCAAGTTGTTCTAGGATTATATTCTTCGAAAGCCAGATAGGTGCACTTTCCAATTCTAAATAGGCGCGGTAGCTTGACCATTGATAATCGCCGGGGTGAGAAACTAGGTTGGCGTCAACAGGATTTAAGTGAATGTAACGACTGACGATTAGTTGATAGCAGTCTTCATCAATTAATTTAGCTTTGTACCGACCCCTAAATAATGAGCCATCTTTTTTCTGAGAGCGATTAAATAATTGTGTATAAATGCCATTTAGGTGCCGCATGACACGCGGTAAGTTAGCCTCTGGAGTAGAAAGCAAGAGATGATAATGGTTATCCATTAGGCAATACGCGCAAATAATAATATTAAACATTTGATGGCATTCATGAAGTAAATTTAGGAACATCATGCGATGCATGTTATTCATAAAAATTTTTTGTTTTCCAGCGCCTCGATTCATAACATGGTACCAGGCGTTGGGGTAATTGATGCGTAGTGGTCTAGGCATAGAAAATGCTCTTATCTGTGGTTAGGTAGTGTGGTGCTGTAGGCTCGATATCGAGCATGTGAATAAGAGGGGAAAGAAATTCTTTTATGTGGAATGGGTAATTTAATATGCTGAGTTTATTTATTCAAGTGCTAAATAGAGAGTGGACCACTGAACTGAAAGGGTCAAGTGCCACCTTAAGGTACAAAAAATAAACAACAACCTGCGTCGGTCGATGCATATTATTTCTAAAAATTTTCTATCTTCACGCGCCTCGATTTATAACATGATACTAAGCGTTAGAATAATTGGTTCGTAGTGGTTTAGCACTGGAAAGTGCTCTTACTGTGATTAGATGGTATGCTGCTGTAGATTTGATATCATGTAAATAAGATGGAGCTTATGGAGGATGCGTAATTTATTATGTTGAGTTTATTTATTTTAGAGAGTGGTCAATTTTTGTGCCTTAAGGTGGCACTTGACCCCTATGACTGACGATGAAAATAAATCTTTATCACGTAGATGCATTTACTGATCAAATGTTTAGTGGCAATCCTGCTGCTGTGTGTGTAATGCCAAAGTGGTTGCCAGATGATCAACTACACAAGATCGCGAAAGAAAATAATTTGCCTGTTACGGCTTTCATTGTTTGTGAAAATGATACTTATCACATTCGTTGGATAACGCCAGAGTATGAGCTTGATCTTTGTGGACATGGTTCACTGTCTGCTGGTTATATTATTTTTAATTATATTAATCCAACTTTGCAAAAGATTGATTTTCATTCTCGTATCGAAATATTGCCAGTGATTCGTAATGGGAACTGGGTAACATTAAATTTTCCTGCCAAAAATATTGAACGCTGTTCATTACCCTTATTAGAACAAGGGTTGGGCTTGAGGCCAAAAGAAATATATCAGCATAAAAATGAACGCTGTATTGCTATTTTTGATACGGAGCAAGAAGTCAAGCTGTTAAAACCAAACATGCAAATTCTAAAAAAATTAGAACATCGCGGCATTTCGGTGACAGCACCTGGTATTGAAGTTGATTTTGTTTCACGTACATTCTACCCGCAAAAAGCAATTTCTGAAGACCCTGCAACGGGCGCATCGCATTGCTTGCTAGCACCGTATTGGTCAAAACGATTAAACAAGGTAGAGCTTTATGCGCGGCAGGTATCGCAACGGGGCGGTGTAATGACTTGCTGTTATCAAGATGATAGTGTATTGATTAGTGGGCAGGCAGTATTGTATATGCAGGGAATAATTGAGCATCATGAAAATTCTTAGCCAATATAAGCCGCATCGTATCGTAAGAAAGCCGGATGCTAGGCAAATAAGAAATAGTAAATGATGAAGACGCCTTTAATTGAAAAATTAAACATACCTGAGTTCGCAGCCAAGCAAGCTTCCTAAGTTAAATGAGATGATAAAAATCATTGCACGATTGGGTGGTTTTCTTGGTAGAGCAAGTGATGGTGATCCAGGCTCTACTGTTATGTGGAAAGGTCTTCGCAGCATGTATGAGTACATAGCTCCTTTCCCACTTCAACAAAAGGGATTGGACGAAAAAAATTCGTAGATCAAATTCGGTTTGCTGGAAGCATGGACGCTGTTAAGCTGTTATCTTCTGCTGGCGCTTGAATTTGCTGCTGCCTCTGCCTCTGGTGTTGGATACAAGCCGCTATCGTAACACAAGCGAAAGCAACGCCTATTGTAGAGCCGATAATTATATTATCTCTGTGTTGCTTATCAATGGGGGCTTGAATTTTTTTTATTGCGTCTTTGATCACTTCCGTAATGCAAGCTTCTATCGTTGAATTGACTCCTTCGTTCATTGCTCGAAAAAGCTGAGCAGAATATTTAAAGTTGACAAAGTCAACACCTTGCCAAAGTGGCGTGACAGGTTCATAAATATTAAAATCCCCATAAGGATTCACTCCTGTGCCACAACTATAAAAATCTCTCGTCCTCCATAATATCTCTACTCCTTCTCCTTCAAATTTATAATGATTTTTGTGATCAAGTGAGCTGTAATAATATTTAAGGACATCCTGTGCCGCGACGGGGGAAAGGAAAAAAGCCATTAGCTTGAAAATAGTGCTCAAGCTATAGATATTTCGAGGAAGATTACTAAGGCGGAGACTCAGACGGTCTTTAATTTCAAAGCCATCAGGGTGTAAAGTGACAGGAGGAAGAGAAGTTTTTAATTTCTCTAAAATTGACGAAGTATTCTTAAAACTTCCGGTAATTTTTCGAAGCATCTTGATGTTCCTTAATAGAAAAGTCCATAGAAACCAAAGCGCCTTACGATATCACTTTTTTTATGAGCCACCAAGCATTTTTAGAGCTTGAAATTTTCTAGTATTCGCCTATGATTTAAGCAATCTACAGAAGGATCTGGAAATGCATTGTCTGATCAAGTTACTGTCAAAAATTTTTGTTTTGTTCTTTGTTGCTTGTGGGCTAGCGCTTGCTGATCACTCCGTCTCTGTTCCTATTTTAGTTTATCACGTTTTAAATCCTACTATTCCCAGCAGCATGACGATCACACCAGAAAGATTTGAATCGCAAATAAAGTGGTTAAAAAATAATGGTTATACGGTGATCCCTCTTAAACAATTAGTTAGTTATTTACAAGATAACAATGTTGTTCTTCCCGCAAAGCCGATTATCATCACAGCAGATGATGGATGGGAATCGGATTATACTTATATGTATCCGATTGCTCGCAAATATAATATTCCTATTACCTTGTTCATCTATCCTGGAACGATTTCGGAAAATAAAAATGCCTTAACCTGGGAGCAATTGAAAGAGTTAATAAAAACCGGTTTATTTGATGTTCAGGCGCATACCTTGACGCATCCCAATTTTAAGCAAGAAAAGAAGCACCGCTCGTATGCTGCTTATCAACAATTTGTTCAGAGAGAATTCGTTCATTCGAAAAAAATCTTAGAAGACAAACTAGGAGTAAAGATTGATTTTTTAGCCTGGCCTTTTGGTATTTACGATAGCTATCTCGAACAAGAGGCTGCTAAAGCGGGCTACCGGATGGCCTTTAGTATTGATTTTCGCCATGCCTCTCGAATTTATCGCCCCATGGCGCAACCACGCTATATGATTGTAGCTTCGGAGACCAGCAATTTGTTCGCGGCTATTGTAAAAGGAAAAGCACAAGGATCGATCGATGCAAGAGCTTTAAAGCCAACAAGTCATTTTTCTGCTTTATGATTGTTCCGCACCTATCGTGGTTTGGGCGATTTCAAATCTTTCTTGAGGGTATCCAGCGCTTCTTTAACCGCATCGTGTGTTTTCCCTTTTAAACTGAAGAAGGAAGTATGCGACTCATGATATTTCTTTTTTAAGGAAAAGTGGGCTTATCTGTGGTTAGATAGTGTGATGCTGTAGGCTTGATATCGAGCGTGTAATAAGAGAGGGCAAGAGATTCTTTTATAGAGGATGCGTAATTTATTATGTTGAGTTTATTCATTCAAGCTAAACAGAGAGTGGACAATTTTTGCACCTCAAGGTGGCACTTGACCCCTAGGAGAGTTGGATGCGAGTCATTTCCCTGAATATCGAAACAATGATTTTAGTAGCTGTATGGAAGAATCCTTTCGTATTTCAAGGCAGTTTTAATGTTAAAAATAAGCAAGATGACACTAATGAATTATTATTTTTCAGGTGTGAGTGTTATTCAAAAAATAAGGATGCCATTCAAAATGAATTTTCCCCTCATGATTATAAATTTACTCATCTACATAACGAAAAATCTGAGATACCTTTAACTGATGGCGAAAAGGTAGAGCAAGCTTTATATCTATTAAAATACGCATTAAAATCAGCATTAGAAAAATTGATAAACAATCCTAGGCAACATCAACTTTATGTTGATGAAGTGGCAATGTCATACATATCAAATCAAGCCAAGGATTACATGATTAATGGGCAGGAAATAGCTGACAATGATGTCGGCTTTGCTGTATCAATAGATTTTATTCCTAAGGAAAATTCGGGTAAAATGGCTGCTTCAGCATTGCTAGAATTTTGTGGTTTTGGAAAAAAGGACAACATCCATTAAACATCTCAAGGGGTCAAGTGCCATCTTAAGGCACAATTTTTGTGCCTTAAGGTGGGACTTGACCCCGGCGATAAAAATTTTTATTTTTAGAAAAAAAATTTAAACAATCCTATTATTGAAATAATTACACACAAATGGGTATAAAAATGACAAAACCAAGATTATATAAAGCAGCAGAACAAGGCAATTTAGAATTAGTGGAGGATTTTTTAGATGAAGGAGATGATCCTAATCAAACGGATGAGAACGAGATGAGTCCCTTGCATGCCATTGTTTTAAGCAATCCTTTATTTGAAGCTACTCCCATTAAAACGAGAATTGAAATTGTTGAAGCCTTATTGGAAGCCAAAGCTGAGGTTGATCAGAAAGATGTCAATGGCAGAACACCCTTGTATTATGCTGCTTCTGGGTATGAAAACGAATTAATTGAGTTGTTATTAAAAAATAAGGCCCAGGTGGGAGTAACAGATAGTCTAGGAGAGACAGCCTTGCATGCGGCAACTCATTTTGAGGTCGGTGGGGCTGTCGATTGCGCCAAGACCATCGAGCTCTTATTAAAGGCGGGCTCAAATCTTGACCAACATAGTGCTGTAGGCTTTAGCCCTAGAAACAATATTCTTTTTAGCGGGCGAAAAGATTTGCAAGCTTTGGTAGAGTCACAGGCTGTTGCTGTTATTCCGACATCTTCTAAAGCCGAAAAAGGTTTAGCCAGCTTGCTTCTTCAATTTTCAAACCTTCTTAACGTTGATCGAGGACAAAAAAGCAAGCTTGCGACTGTATTAGAGCGCGCGGACTATTCATCGAATAGCGACTTAAAAAGAAATAGCTTTTCTCCTTCTTAATTTAAGTGATCTCCTTGAACATCAACCTGATACACTACGTCTCAGGTTGATGTGAGCGTAATACCATACCCTGCAAACAGGCAGATGACGTTTTTGTACGGTACGCCATGGCTTGGATTGATAAGAGGAAAAGGGTCAAGTGCCACCTTGAGGTGCAATAAATAAACAATAGTCCGCGTTTTACGTAATCGGTCGATGCATATTATTCCTAAAATTTTCTGTTCTGATATCTTGGATTAATTTAAAGTGCAGAATGGATTGATAAAATGATTTAATATCCGCAGGGGCTCTTTGATTTGAGTCTATTTTTCAGTGTTACACATAAAACAAAGCACTAAATAATACAGGAGAAATCGTATGCGCATTGCTGTTTCAGGCACTCATTTTATAGGTAAGACCACCTTAATTGAGGATTTTCTTAAGCAGCATCCAGCTTATAAACGCCAAATAGAACCTTATTACAAATTGCAGGATGAAAAGGCAATGGAGTTATCATTAGAGCCTTCGCTTGATAGCTTGCTTGCGCAACTTGATTATAGTATCGAGCAGCTTAATCAATGCGCAAATGAACGCGATGTCATTTTTGATAGATGTCCTGTCGATTTCCTTGCTTATTCAATGATTGAACTGGAGCAGGACTTGGTTGATATAAATGATAGCCAGGTTTCTGAACGCTTCCCTGAAATTAAAGCGGCTTTGAATACCTTGGATTTAATTTTATTTCTACCTATCACAAAAGAAAACTCCATCGAATATACCGAAGAAA
>CAYXNR010000047.1:0-19407 GCA_964466595.1 uncultured Coxiellaceae bacterium
AATTGGGGCTGGGATTTCTATGTAAATTTGGCCCTAAAAAGCCGGGCAGGTCATACCCACAAACGCCAGCGCGTGATTAATTTATCCGCATCAAGTTGTGGATCCAGTTTAGTTTTGCTAATAGTAACTTGTTTTTTGCAAGCATCAATAATATCTAGTTCCTCGGGCGCATATTGTTCCAGTAAGAAACCCAAACGTTTGAAAGCGGCACTATTGTTGAGCCGATTTGCATAGTCTATTAATAACAGCAAATTTTTATGTTCAGATTTTAAATATTCTTTCAGCATGTCGGCAATTGTGCGTATGCCGCCACCTAATTTTGGGTCAATTAAAAAATCAAGAATAGTACGTGTGGGATCAGAAACCATAATCTTTATTTTTTCTTGCCAAATGGTTTTAAGTCCAAACAAAGTTTGCTTTGAAATGGTGTGTAACAAAAAATCAGTGCCATTTATAACCGGCTTACGGTTTCTGGGTCGAACAGTTGTCAGTATGATCAGAGTACGAAATATTTGTTCTGTTAAACCCCAATATTCTGCTGCACTCCATCCGCCGATATAGCAGGGGTGAAATAGTTTTTCTGCAACTACCCATGGGTGTTCAAGCGGTATATTACCTGTGGTTGACTCTAAAGGTACTGGTATATATAGCCCACGCTTAATTCGTGATACCCAGCCTTTCGTTGCCCAGCGTGCTAATATTTTTGCTGCATGTGCTTTTGGTAGACCTAAAAGCGTTGCAGCTTCATTGACTGAAATAGTATGCTGGGTGCCGCGAAGTAGTGTTGTTATTCGCTCGCGATCCAGTTTACCTATACCTGATGGCCTACCCATAGCTAGTACCTTTTAAGCGTTATAGTTCACCTATTAAGTGAATTATAGCACTTCAAAGATACTAATATGCAAGGGACATTTGGCTGTCAACTATGTTGGTCTGTGTGCCTGCTTTAGTTACTGGCTATCTTGCTGATTCTTATATGTTTTGTCTGCCAGGCTACTTTTGTACCGTACAGAGAAGTTGCTTACCAGTTTATTCTTTTTTTCAATAGGTTAAAAAATAAAAACCTTAAGATAATTTTAAGACACTAATGATATTCTATAGTTAATTTTAAACACTCGAGAGTTTTTATGAAACTGTATGTTTTGACTCTTATTTTGAACCCGGTAGAAAAAACCCATTTTACTTTAACTGGGCGTGTGAGAAGCAGGCGACTTTATAAAAGTAAAGACGAAAAAATAGTCCGCGAACTGAGAGAACTTCCAGATGGACCACATGCATGCCCTCAGTGTGAAGAGAAGGTAGCAGAAGCTACACTTCTTGCTTTTAAAACCGAAGAGGCTGCTAAAAGCTATATTGAAAACCAAAATTTAGCTGAATACGATGATATTGCATATGATCACTCCGAACAAATTCTCCCATTATGCCTACGTAAAAGGGAACTCTATAGCGGTCCAAATGAGTCGTATTTTATTTACGAAATTGAGATTGAAAATCAAGAAAATTGCTTAAAGCCAAAGGAGAATCATTTTACAGTCAGTCATGATGATGTTTTACGGGGTCATCTGGTAGCTATCATACTGGAGGGTAAAAGAATTCCCATCAATCGTAGAGTAAGAGAAAACCATCAAGTAAATGCAGATCTTGTTAAGGCCTTAGATGAGATAAGCGTTGCTACTTTAAATGATGCTAAAGCTGTAGACGAAACAATTAACAGTATGCAACAAGCTTTGAATTCAGGTGCAGATATCAACACAAATATTCCTTTTTCTTGTTTTTCTAAAATATCGGAGCTGCTTTTTACTGAAAATAATGAACCTCCTACAAACCAACAAATGATTAATCTTAAAAAGCTTATCTATTTTATGATTAAAAAGAAAATCGATTTAAATAAAGCACTGCATTTAAAACCAGTCAATGGGGATTATCAATTATCTTGCCTTGAAGTGGCAATTTTTTCTTTAGCAAAGCTATTCCATCATGGCCGCTATACACCTTCTCATCCTTTGGACCAAGTGTTGCCCTCATTTGATAGCACGGATATAAAGCCTCATCTCGAACTCATGCAATTATTATTTTCTCACGGTGCTTATGAAATTAATGATAAGAGCGTTTCTCGTTTTATTAATGAGCCAGACAAAAACCTTTTTATTAATTTTAAAGAGATATCGCAGCCAGATATTAAGGATTTGAAAAAACTTTTGTCTAAAATAAAACTGGTAAAAGATATCCAAAAATTGGTTATTGATGAGCTAAGAGCAGAATATAATAGGCTCGATTTGAAAGATTTTGCAGGTTTTAATTCGGGATATGATGATTATTCTAAACGAAGAAATTTATATGCTGTTGCTTGTGAACAACTTGAAACCGCTGTTCAACAGTATAGAAAAGGAAAAATAGATGAAGCAGAACTTTTAAGAGAGGGTGAAAAAGCTATTCGTGAAAGCCTGCCGGATGACCAGCTAGATAAATATAAAGATGTCAAAGGAAGAAGACATTTCATGAATGTGCTCACTGTTATCTTCACCGGAATATTACCAGGAGTAATAAAATATGCTTTCACAGGACATTTATTTTGGAGTACGACTGGAAAAACGCAAGAAACAGCAGAGAAAGTTCGTGCACGGATAAAAGAGCTAAGAAAACCTTATTTAGAGCCAGGGGGAAACAGCAGGGAAGAGGCTGTATGTAGACCTGCCTAACCAGGGGCGATGCCAGTAGTTGAAAGCGATCGATTTTCTTCATTACGTAATAGAAGATCTTGGCCTGATTTGGTGAGATCGAGCCCCATGATTCATTCCTTTTTGAAATCGGTAGTATCCTGCATTTTAATCCCATAATACGATAGCTTGTGAACTTCTATCAAGACAAACTATCGATAAAGATTCTTATGGATAGTTAAACTATAAATAATATTAAAATCAATTGCAATGTATTAACGTTATAGTAACATTGAATGTATTAATACACGGAATAATCTAAGGAGATAAAATGGCACGTCCTGGGATAACGAAGCACGAAGTATTTGAAGCAGCTAGTCAATTATTAGGGCAGGGAAGGGAGCCAACGATCGCTGAAGTGCGGCAAATCCTCCAAACGGGCAGTAATTCAACTATTGCCAATCATTTACGCGATTGGCGCAAAGAACAAGCAGGTACGGAGACACTTGCCTTACATTCAAACCTTCCCCAAGAAGCCTTAGCCATGGTGAAAGGCCTCTGGGAACGCTTAAAAAAATTAGCGGAAGATAAATGCACTCTTCTTGAAAAGGAACAGCAAGAGGAAGTGGCTGTCTTAAATAGAGAAGTAGAAAAATACAAATCAAATAACCAACGCTGGCAGCAGTTATTAAATCAATGGACGGAAGAGAAAAAAGAGCTCGTTTTAGATAAAAACCAGCTAGAAGAGGCACTTTTAGCCTTAGAAAATGAGAAAGGGAGCTTACAATCCTCCGTGGAAGTTCAGACTAAAGAGTTGCTTGAAAAACAGGATCGCATCACTGAATTACACCGCTTACATCAACAAGTGCAAGCTAATCTTGAGCATTATCGGGAATCTGCGCGGGAGCAGCGCTTACTGGATTTGCAGCAATTTGAAAAGCAAAAACAGGAACTGTTAGTGGAAGCCAAAACCCTTAAAGAGCAAAACACTATTTTAAGGGATAAAAATGCTTCCTTACAGCAGGAATATCAAGCTTTGCAGCAAAAATATCACACTCTTGAGGAAGCCGAAGCAAAGGCACTCTCCTTCATTGAGAAATTGAAACTCCAATTAAGTGAAGAAGAAAAAGAAAAAGCCAAGTATTTTCAAGGAAGTCTGCATTGGCAGGAGCAATATCAGGAAATACAAAGAGCCTTGGAATTAAAATCAACTCAATGGATGGATTCTCAAACAGAAGCGAAGCTCTTAGCAAGCCGATTAGAAGATAGCCAAAAAACCCTGAGTGACGCCTTAACACAAAATAAATTACTTCATCATGATAAATGGGTGCTAGCGCAGGAAAAAGCGCAGCTGGAAGGACAGGCGAAGCAGATGCAGAAAAGGATAAGTGTGTGATGAAGTGTGTCAAAAATAATACGTTTCTAATGCATCTAATTGAAATGCAATACCGTTCCTTTATAATTCTTATTAAAATATAGGCTTGTCACTGTCAAATTATAAAGAAACTTTATTTATGCCGTAGTCGGCTAATTTTAATGAGTGATTGACCTCCCTATATGGGAAGGATAGAAAGAGGCGAACAAAATTTGTCCATTCAAAGCCTCATTAAGATTGCGCTGACGCTCAAAGTAGAATTAGCTGAATTACTACCTACATCTCGCGAACTAAAAAACCCGTAATTTATCATTTCTATATCGATTACCTTGTATTGACTTGTCATCAGTTGTCACTAATAGTATAAATCTATGTTATGCGGATTTTATTCGGAGCAATTAATGAACCCAATCGAACCCTGGTTCTCAGTTGAACAGGTTGCCGGCCATTTACAGGTCAGCAAGGAAACAGTTTACCGTTGGCTCGAGAAAGGCAAGATTCCAGCTCACCGAGTTGGCAAACAATGGCGATTTAAACCTAGCGAAGTAGATGAATGGGTTAGGTCTGGTTGCGCTTCTGAGAATCGCGAAGAAGCCCCAAATGAATAAAAAAGAAGCCACAGCAAGAATCAAAATCAATAAACTACTCGAAACAGCTGGCTGGCATTTCTTTGCGGAAGGAAACAAACCAGCGAACATCCAGCTTGAACCTAGCGTAACAATTAAAGCAATTGACCTAGATGCGCTAGGTAATGACTTTGAAAAATCAAGCAGGGGTTATATCGATTTCTTACTCCTCAATGAAAAAGGGTTTCCCTTTATTGTTCTTGAAGCAAAATCTGAGGATAAAAACCCACTAGTGGGTAAAGAACAAGCCCGTAAATACGCCAAATCTCAGAACTGCCGTTTTGTTATCCTTTCCAACGGCAATTTACATTATTTCTGGGACCTTGAACGCGGCAATCCTAACATCATTACTACCTTTCCTACGCCCTTATCGGTAATGGGCTATCAGAAAACTGTTCCTGATCCTAAACGACTTATTGAAGAAATCATTAGTGATGACTATATTGTCCTTACTCAACGACCAACTTACACATCCGAAGCCGCTTGGAAAAACGAAGCCGAGCGCTCAAGTTTTATTGAAGATAATAAATTACGCTTCTTACGTCCATACCAAAAAAAAGCCATCAACACTTTGCAAAAGGCTGTACATGATGGCAAAGACCGTTTTCTCTTTGAGATGGCCACCGGCACAGGGAAAACTCTCACCTCTGCCGCGATAATTAAACTCTTTCTACGAACAAGCAACGCACAACGCGTGCTTTTCCTCGTGGATCGTTTAGAGCTTGAGGATCAAGCCTGGAAAGCTTTTAAAAAGGTACTAGTAAACGATTATAAAACCGTTATCTATAAAGAGAATCGCGATGACTGGCGGAGAGCGGAAATTGTTGTCAGCACTGTGCAGTCGCTACTTTTTAATAACAAGTATCAACGTTTATTTTCACCAACTGATTTCGATCTTGTCATTTCTGATGAAGCGCATCGATCAATTGGTGGCAATGCACGCGCCGTCTTTGATTATTTTATCGGATACAAATTAGGTCTTACAGCAACACCACGCGACTACCTAAAAAGATTTGATGACTCTAATCCCACCACACAAGATCCGCGAGAGCATGAACGACGTTTGCTGCTAGATACTTATCGCACCTTTGGCTGTGAAAATGGCCAACCTACATTTCGTTATTCTTTACTTGATGGCGTTAAAGACGGGTTTCTTATTAACCCTACTGTTGTCGATGCCAGAAGTGATATTACAACTCGCTTACTTTCAGAAGAAGGATTTCATGTTGAATTCAAAGATGATGACGGCGAGGATCAGACAGAAACCTACCAGCATCGTCAATTTGAGAAAAAGTTTTTTTCTGAAGCCACAAATCAACTCTTCTGCAAAACATTTTTGGAAAATGCGTTACGTGATCCTATCGGCGGTGAAATCGGCAAATCCATTATCTTCGCGGTTAGTCAAAATCATGCAGCCAAGCTGACGCAAATCCTCAATCAAATGGCAGACATTATGTATCCTGGCAAATATCAATCAGACTTTGCCATACAAGTAACTTCACAAATTTCTGACGCCCAGCAGTTCACCATTAATTTCACTAATAACAACCTAAGCGGCTCAGAAAATTTTTCACCTAGTTATAAAACTAGCAAAACGCGCATTTGCGTAACTGTGGGAATGATGACTACCGGCTACGATTGCCCAGATTTATTAAACCTTGGCCTCTTTCGGCCGATTTTTTCACCCACCGATTTTATACAGATAAAAGGGCGTGGTACACGCAAACACAATTTTCTCGAAGAATTATTTAACGATGGCATGAAGGGAGCCATCGAAAACCCAGATAAAATCGCATACAAATTAATTGATTTCTTTGCTAATTGCGAATATTTCGAAGAAGAATTTGATTACGATGAAGTGCTCCAGCTGCCAAGACAGTTAGAACAAGGTATTGAATACATTGATGGTAACGACACACAAATATCAAAAGGAAAAACATACGAACATCTTGGCACTGACATCATGCGAACAATCAAGGAAGAAGTTGTAGGTAATGAAGGAATGAAGATTGACCGTATGTTCTTTGAGAAATTCGAAGACGTTATGCGCGAAAATTCAACCATTGTCCAAGCCGTCGAAAATGGGCAATGGGACCGTGTTATTGATTATATTAATCGTGAAATTTTTGACAAACCAAATGAATATTATTCTCTAGATAAACTACGCAAAGCTGCTGCTGTAGATCGACGCATAAGTCTTCGCGAAATTCTCGAAAAAGTATTTGGTCTTATTCCACGCTTCAAATCCAAAGATGAACTTCTTGAAGAAGAATTCGCAAAATTCATTGCCGACTATAAGCCAGAAGAAGCAGAGACTATTATTGCACTCAAGAATTACTTTAAAGCTTATGTTACCAGCGATCAGATTCGACATATTATTGAGAGCAAGCATTACACCGATCTTGCTACTAATCCGATTTTCTCAACACGCGATTTCAAGGCAGTACCCGAAGAATATCGGACACTCATTCCTGAATACATCAAAGACTATGTGCCTTTGAACCAGTTTGCATCATAAGGAGATTCCATGCTCGACAGTGAAACTAAACGCCGAATTGATTCAGCCCGCGATATCCTCGTTGGGAAAGTACCTGATCCTAAATCTCAAGTGGAACAGATTACAATTGCTCTTATTTATAAATTCATGGATGACATGGATGCACAATCAGAAGAATTAGGTGGTAAGAGAAAATTCTTCACTGGTGATTTCACCCGTTACGGATGGACTAAGTTGATGAGTGGGGGCATCGGCGGACATGAGTTAATTGGACTTTATGGTGAAGGCATCTCATCAATGCCTCAGAATGATGGCATTCCAGCATTATTTCGTAACATTTTTAAAAATGCCTACCTACCATACCGTGACCCTGAAACACTCAAAAGTTTTCTTAAAGTTATCGATGAGTTTAGCTATGATGACTCAGAGAGCCTTGGCGATGCTTTCGAATACTTATTGTCTGTTCTTGGTTCACAAGGTGATGCAGGCCAGTTCCGAACCCCCCGTCATATTATTGATTTTATAGTTGATATCATTGCCCCAAAGAAAGACGAGATTATTCTGGATCCTGCATGCGGCACAGCAGGCTTTCTGATTTCATCTTATAAACATATCCTACGTGACAATGTTGACTCTAAAAATATCAGCACACTCACCCCCGATGAAAAAGGCTATCTTGCACAAAATTTTAAAGGATATGACATCTCACCCGATATGGTTCGCTTATCATTGGTGAACATGTATTTGCATGGCTTCACCGATCCACATGTTTTTGAATACGACACTCTTACATCAGAAGAGCGATGGAATGAATTTGCTGACGTCATCCTTGCCAACCCTCCCTTCATGTCACCAAAGGGCGGAATTAAACCGCATAAACGCTTTTCTATTCAAGCTAAACGTAGCGAAGTACTATTTGTTGATTATATAGCCGAGCACCTCACACCAACTGGGCGTGCTGGCATCATTGTTCCTGAAGGAATTATTTTTCAAAGTCAAACTGCTTACAAAAATTTACGGAAAATGCTAGTTGAAAATTCGCTTGTCGCTGTGATCTCACTGCCAGCGGGTGTTTTTAACCCCTATTCAGGTGTAAAAACTTCGATTCTTATTCTCGACAAATCTCTCACCAAACAAAGCAACAGCATTGCCTTTTTCAAAGTGGAAAACGACGGCTTTGGTCTTGGAGCACAGCGCCGCGCCAATGCAGGTGGGCAGCTTGCACAGGTAAAACTCGAGCTGACTGAATATTTGCAAACACTCCGGAGTCAACAACCAATTAACAACCTTCAGCCTACGCTCGGGCTGATCGTGCCAAAAACAAAAATCAGCGCTTATGGAGACTACAACCTCAATGGAGAGCGATATCGGGAGAGTACATCGACATTATCAGAATATCCTCATGTCTCACTAAGCGATATCTGCGAAATCAATCCTGAGACAGTGAATCCAGCTGATTTATATCACGGTTCTTCATTTAACTATATCGACATTTCCTGCGTCGAAAATAACTCAGGAAAATTTCTTGGTGCAAACAGAGTTACAACCGATGAGGCGCCAAGCAGGGCGCGAAGATCAGTAAAGCAAGACGATGTTCTAATATCGACGGTGCGCCCAAATCTAAAGGCATTCGCAATTCTCACTGAGGTTCCTGATCGAGCCATTGCTTCCACCGGTTTCTCAGTTTTGCGCGCTAAAGCAGAACGATTGCTACCTGGATTTTTGATTGCTATGCTGCGACATGAAAAGTCAGTTGATCAGATGGTTGGAATGATGGATAAAGGTGCCTATCCAAGCATTAATCAGTCAGACGTGGAATCCATCCAAATCCCGCTGCCACCTCTGGGAGTACAGAAGGAAATTGTGACGGAGATCGACGGCTACCAGAAAGTCATCGATGGTGCCCGTGCTGTTATAGACAACTATCGTCCACACATTTCTATCCGCCATGAGTGGCCAATTTACACTTTTGATGACGCACCTTTTCAGATCATCGATGGTGATCGAGGAGCAAACTACCCAAACAAAAAGGATTTTTCTACTTCAGGTCATTGCCTTTTTTTAAATACAAAAAATGTTCGCGCTAACGGATTCAAATTCGATGAGTTGGAGTTCATTAACTTGGAGAAAGACAAGGCTTTGCGTAAAGGAAAACTTGAACGAGGCGATGTATTGCTCACCACACGCGGGACAATCGGAAACACCGCTCTCTTTGATGCCACAGTAAAGTTTGAACACATCCGCATCAACTCAGGTATGCTTATTTTTCGACCTGACCCAGCCAAACTCTTAGGCAGTTATCTCTTCCTTTTTTTTCAATCGGAGAATTTTCTATCACAAAAAAATGCTATCGTTTCAGGTGCTGCACAACCCCAACTTCCCATTCGAAGCCTAAATGAAGCCAGAATCCCCCTCCCACCCCTTCACACGCAGCAAACTATTGTCGCTGAAATTGAAGCCGAGCAATCACTAGTCAACGCGAATCGCGAACTTATTGCTAGATTCGAGAAAAAAATCCAAGCTACCCTCGCTCGCATCTGGGGTAAGGATTAGAATCTCAAAGTGGAAGCTTAAACGATGAACGACGCACTAGAATTAGCCAATTACCTGCCGCTTTCATTCAAAACCGAGAGCGAGCAGGAATATATAAGTTTTCTGTGGGATGCCTTTGGGTCCAACTACACAAATAAGAAATACCAATTCGCCTTTCTGGCATACCACATGCTGACGATGAGTTTTGTCTATTTCAATATCTGGCAGATCAAGCAGAACGAACCAGAAGACTTCAAGAAGGGCCTAATAGGCTTCAGTAAAGAAATCGAGAAAGATCTTCTTGATGCAAATTCACCATTTTCCTTTAGCCCTGTGAATGAAAGTAGCATCCTTCGACTTTTAAATGCGATAATAGCAAGATTGGCAGTTACGCTAAGCTCGTAAAGGATCGTAACGCTACTGCTCATCCTAATGGGTATATTTTCTTTAAAGACTTGAACACACTCGATGACAAGATTACTGAAATCTTACGAGTAGTTGACGAAATCCAAATACATTCTAAATCGGTAATTGAACACTGCTATCAGAATTTTTTAATTGAAGGATGCGACGCAGACAGTCGTGAATATATCGATACAAAAGACCAAATTTGCGAAGTCCTGATTCATAGAAATTATTTTTCACGAAAAGACATCGAAATCTGTCTCGGTTATGACCTTACTAACATCGCAAAATTACCAGAAATTGAAAATATCCGCTTATTGCACGAGACTCTAAAATCAGAATATAAATCGTAACGATTTTATTTTTTCTTATCCAGCTTTTCATTTTTGGCTTTTGAAGCAAGATTATTCTTTAAGAACATTATCGCAAGGTCTATTCAGGATCTCAAATCAACTGCAAAATCGTAATGGCCTGCTGTGATTTTCTTTTGAGCCAATTTGAAACACCATTCAGGCGGTGTAATGCTCGATCTTCTGGCATCCTCCAATCGCTTCATCAAAACTTCGAATTGCTTAAAAAAGGGATCTGTATCACCAAGCGAAAGAGCTTCGCCGGCTAGACGAAAGCGATCCTGCAGATTTTTAAACTCAGCCGCCAACAGGGCGATTGACTTGACATTGGTAGGAAAATCAAAAGCTTTATAAATCGCAGGCAGGAGTCCAGCTAATAGCGCGAAAACAGCAGGCAACCAAGGGGAGCTGTTCTGGCTAAGTATCTTCCAAGTCGCAAGGCTGCCGAAAATTATCGGCGTAATAATAAATCCATGATTCAACCATCGCGCGCATCGCAGCCATATGAAAAGCGTAGTTGAAGTGTATAAGCATGACTCGGATTGGCGATTGCATTCTTTAACGATTTGTTCAGTCTTATTGGTCACAATACTCCCCCTATTTCATAGCCGAATATTTTTTGCCATTCCTCGGTAGCCAAATAATTGCAATTCTGCTTCTCGTTCTCACATGCTTCTTCTGCTGCTTTAGTCGCAGACCGGGCACGACATTCCCACTCATTTCCTACAGGCACAATCTCGCCAGAACCAGGCATGACTATCCGGCCGTTGACGCGCGTCAGCATGTAGAGCAAGAAATCCCGTACCATCCAATCATAATAAAATGGCGATTGTCCTGCATACGGCCAAAGATACAAAAACTCCAGAACGAGACACTCTAAAATGAATGATGGAATCGGCACATTACAGAACGCTTGCCACGTTTTCAACATGCGTACAAGATCCCGAGCATTACTGTTCCATTTTTTATCGGCTTCATCGAACCGCTTAACCTCCATCACCGGATCGATTGTTTTGTATCTTCCGGATTGATTGGAATCACAAATCCACACCTGCCCATTTTGAAGCCAGAAAGCCGGCACCACTTCAACCATATAACTAGTGAAACCAACCACAACCACCTGCCCATCAGCGCGTAAGGCAGTTTGACTAAAAGTGCTTGCCAGCACGCCTTTTACTTCTTGCAGCAATTGGGATTGAATATTGCCGTTGCGCCCAGCATAGCGAGTATATATTTCAACTGGCAGGAAATAGATGAGGTCGATATCGCGTGGAGGTCGCACATGGGTTAATTTCGCCCATGAACCGCCCAGCATGTGGTGCCCACTATCAGAGTCGATGCATCTATAATGCTTGTTCAGGCATTTTACGATATTTGCTATTTTAGTTTTGCCGTCAGCCAACTGGTCAGCCGTTAGCTGGATGCTTGAAAGGAAAGCCCGGAAGCGCCGTTCGACATAAAGCCACGACCAAGCAGAGGGGCTAACAAGGCTCTGATCACCAAAGAGTTTCTGACTCGCCGAGGTCGCGTCTCCGCTCAGCGCTCTGTGCAATGCGTACGCCGAATTCACACCGCCGCTCAATGCTCTTTGCAATGCGTGATGTTTATCTGGTGGAGATAAAAATCCCAAAATCACGACCCTCCTTGAATAAGCCAACAATTTAAAGGCAAGCCGCTGAAACTTCAAGGGGCAAAGAGAGCAAAACGATCTCAGGGGGCAGTCGGATGTACTTCCTACAAGCTCACGGCGTAACAAAACGGGGCAATTCTCTCCATGATAAGCAAATACTACTCAACATTGAGATACATGACCTGGATTTTTATACATTTGATGTACCCATAAAGTAACTTTATGCTTATAGGGGAGATTGATAATATATTGTGATGAACCCAATTCCAAAACTTCTAAGCAAGACCAAGCTCATGAAAGGCTACCGCTGCCTTAAATGTATATACCTGACTATCCACCAGCCCGAGCTTGAAGCGCCTATCACCCCCGAGACTCAGGCATTATTTGATCAGGGTAACGTGGTAGGCTCAAAAGCCAGAGAATACTTTCCGGGTGGTGTACTAATTGATAACAAGCCCTGGGATTTTACCGGTGCACTTGCCAAGACGCGCGAATTACTCGTTAATTGCACCCACACCATATATGAAGCAGCATTTGAGTACCTGGGCTGTTACGCTCGAGCCGACATTATTCAATATTCAGTAGAAACGAAACGATGGCGTATCTATGAAGTTAAATCCTCTACAAAAGTGAAGCCTGAGCACTATGATGATGTAGGTCTGCAAGCATGGATCATGGCCAAAAGCGGCTTACCCATTGAACAAATCAATATCGTTCACTTAAACCCAGAATGCCGCTATCCAGATCTTAGCAATTTATTCAAAACAATCGATGTCACTGAAAAAATCCGTGAAAAATATCCAAATATCCAACCTAAAATTAATGAGATATTTTCAACCGTTAAAAAACGTGAAGTTCCTGATATTGATATAGGCTCTTATTGTCTCGCACCCACTGAATGTGGATTCAGTCAGCATTGTTGGCAACAAAAAAAAATACCTGATGTCAGTGTATTTAATCTGCCAGGCATAAAAAATAAAAAATGGGAATTTTATTATGATGGCATTACTACACTCGATGATTTGAGATTACCTGAGCTTAACGAATTACAAGAACGTGTTGTTAATTGTTTCAAGACTGGAGAACGGTATATCAATAAGGAATCCATCCAGGCTGCATTATCTGACTGGCGATTTCCTCTCGTTTTTTTAGACTTTGAAACAATTAACCCAGCAATCCCGCGTTATGATGGATGCCGCCCATTTTGGCATATACCTTTTCAATTCAGTGCACATACATGGCAATCATTCGATGCTGATATTTCCCACAATGAATTCTTACACGCATCCGCTGTTGATCCACGACCAACGATAATCCCCGCTCTGCTTGAATCTTGCGGTGAACAAGGTTCAATCGTTGCTTACTTTGGTAGATTTGAAGCAGAGAGAATTCAAGCTCTAGCTGATCATTCACCTGAATACCGTGACGCATTAATGAAATTAATTGTTAGAATTGTTGACCCACTTCCTATAATTCGCGATGCAGTATATGACAATGCATTTTGTGGTAGCTTCAGCTTAAAGAGCGTTGCACCTGCATTACTTGGTAAGTCACAAAGTTACGATAACATGCTTGTGGCCAATGGTAACGATGCGCAGCGCGCCTTTGAGGAACTGATTTCGCTGAATACATCTACGGACAGAAAATTGATCTTGAAAAATGCCCTGGTTGAATATTGCAAAAAAGATACTTTTGTAATGGTTGAGCTTGTAAAGTGGTTATACAAGCAATAAAAAATTGGAATAGTTTCTAAATGGAGTACTACATATGGACGATAACACGCGCCGGAAATGACCGGTAATAAAAATTACCGGCCTTTTCTTTGGCAGGAATCTATGGGTTAGTAAGGTCAGCTCTCTTTATTTTTTTTAGATGGTAATCCAATTGGTACATGAAACTTGATACGACTTATGGTTGAGCTGTTTGATGAAGTATTCTTGCCCACATTTGGCAGCACTCAAAAATGATCTTTTTGTGATATAAAGTTGGAATCCCTAATGACGTTTTGCCTTCAATTTTTTCTGTAAGGCTATAAGTTTTTCAAGAGGAATTCCTGTTGTTTTTTTAATCAAAGCAAGTTTTATACCTTCTATAAGAAGATGCTCTGCAACTTCAAATTTTCCTTCGGCTTTTCCTTGTTTACGTCCTTTCTCAATACCGAACTTTTCTGCTCTGCTAATATATGGCATCTTCTTCTCTTCCTCTAATTCATATACTTCATTTAAGTATTGTAACTCAAGTGACTTCGGCAAACCAATTAGCCAATCAATAAATCGGTAAAGATCACAAACCTCATTTCTAGTAAATCCCTTTTCATAAAGCCGCTTAGTCAATGAAAATTTGATCTTTTTTCTTTGCTCATCCGGCTTAGCTTTCGCTTCCAAGGCTGCTAATTGGGTAAAAATAACACTGGCAAAGGGATTAGATGAAGCATCCAACTCTGCTCTCTTGCTTTGATAATCAATTAGCTTTATTACCAAATAATCTAGGCTCAAATAAGAACCAGCAAAACCAACCTTACAATTACTAGGACGCCATTCTTTATTATCATCTGTTAAAATCGCGCAACTCACAATGGATTTCTGGTATTTATCATAAAGACGATAATTATAAGTGAGCATTCTATTCGGGAAAGATGCTTCTGGTTTTCCTTGCACCTCAATGTGAACTAGGATCCATTGCTCTTTACCGCTAAGGAGATAAACCTTTATTAATTTGTCTAATAAGCGCTTACCCGCTTCATTATCTTTACTAATAGATTGAAGCTCTTTGTCTAAAGAGGACCAAGGTCGTGACCAATCCACTAGTTTACTTAAATCTGGCAAACAATAATCAATGCAGTTTTTAAAGTATATGTCGAGAATTTGCTTCCAAGCCGTATCAGACTCATTGCGAAGCTTTTTAGGCTTTTCTAATTTCACCACAATTTATTTTCCTGCTATTTTACCTGTTCCGTATCTTTTCCGGTATTAATTGACTCTTTCAATGCAGTCGCTGGTTTAAAACTGACTACAATCGCTTTAGGGATAATAATATCTTTTCCTGTAGCCGGGTTTCGACCTTTGCGCTCAGCTCTGATTTTTGTAACGAAATTCCCAAAGCCTGGGACTGCAATTTTTTCTTGCTTGACCAATGCAGATGTAATGATTTCAAAAGTTGCTGAAAAAGCCAGTTCCGCATCTGCTTTTGTAATTCCTAGTTTTTCTGCAATAGCTGCAATTAACTCGGTTTTATTCATCTGGGACTAACTCTCTCTGGATAACAAATTATTGCTGCCATATTACCATTTATGCTGAAAGAACTGCAGATATTTTTTGATAATTTTCGTAAATCCCCTTTTCCTGTATCAACAGTTCTCTGCGCTGATTTTTTTGCTGTTTCGATATAATTAGAAACCGTTAAAAATAGCTTATCAATACCATAACAGTACCTCTAGGTTTCGCCACGCGGTGCGTGGCCAATTTGCTTGTACATCATTTTACCGAAAATTAAACCGTAATAAATCTAAAATTTAAGTTCATTTTTGATAAACTTTAGCATGCCCCTCTCTTATTATTACAAGCGTCATCGGCAACCGAATCAAATTATTTATTTCTAAGAAAGCGGCCTTAGCGTAATTACAACTCGGCGGTTTAACACTCTGCCTCTGCTAGTCGCATTTGAAGCAACAGGATAACGCTTACCCATCCCTTGCGTGAAAATCCGATTAGGCGATAGCCCCTGTGAGATTAAAAAATTACCCACATTGCTTGCACGTTGCTCTGAGAGACTCTGATTATAAGCATCGCCGCCGACATTATCGGTATAACCCATAATATTAATGCTGGTTCTATCATACTTCTTGAGAACAATAGCCACCGAATTTAAAGTGGGATAAAAACCAGAACGCACCTCTGCCTGATTGGTGTTGAAAGTCACATCGGAGGCCATTATCAGTTGAATGCTATTCCCCGTATTTTGGACCTGCACGCCCGTACCCATTAATCGTTGTCGTAGTTCTGCATTTTCCTCATCAAAAGTATGTCCAAGAACGCCGCCGGTTAAAGCTCCTAAAGCACCGCCAATGACTGCTCCACGACCACCACCTAATAAAGCACCAACTGTGGCTCCCCCAGCTGCACCTACACCCGTACCAATCGTAGAGTCACTCACTTCCTTCTGTCCTGTATAAGGATTCGTTGATGCACAGCCGCTCAGTAAAATACCCATTCCTAAAATACAGATTACTGCCTTTTTCTTAGTGTTTAATTGCATAATGTTCCCTCTTTATTGATTGAATTAAATTCTATAAAAAACTAGGGTATATAAAAGATTGTCACAGCCGCCGCGATAACACCAAGCAACATCATTTTCTTTAATGTGCCTATCTCCAACGAGAACCCAAAGGAGTAATGATGTGCCAAGATACCTGCTATAGAAACAATGATTGTCAAAAGCGGCAAAAGCAAAGACTTCTTTGCTGATTTAAGGACTTGATAACAGGCAAGAAGCTGGATGATACGATACCCAATATTATGGTACTTTCCTAGGTGTGGCGAAAATTCTTTACTCTCCAAAATAAATAAAAGACCGGCACAAAGTGAAAGGGCCATTATGTTCGTTATAATGGGATCAATCGCGAGCACCAGTTTGAAATCCTCCGCTGTTTTTTGATAAAAAAACTGAAACGGCTTTGTTAATATTTTTAGCGTCCTATTCATTCATACCTCCTCATGAAAACTTCACCTTTACTTTATCCCGTCTGAAGCTACCTACTTTGCTAATATAAAAAGCTTCACCGGCTTGCAACTTCTGTTTAATCGCATCAGGATGCACAATAAATTCCTTATTACGCCTAACCGATCCCATGCCAGCATCATTTTGTTTGATGTTAATTTGTGCGGTTACGGTAAAACAATCTTGCGTTCCCACCCAGTTTGCCACACTCTCTGCGCTATCTTGATCGTTCAAGCGATGGCAAATAAGTGTATTGACGCAATTTAAAACCTGATTTTTGAAAGTAGGATCTGCCTTTTCTAAATCGGCTGTACCTTGTGTGCCGAAAATGGCGTGCACGCCCTTCCCTCTTCCCATATTTACCAAATTTAATACTTGCTCACCGGCAAATACTGAAAATTCATCAAAAACCATAAATACGCGCTCACGGCTCTCTCTATCGATGACTGCCTTTAAGTCATTCACCACCAATTTTCCTAGGACTCTTGAAAAGCTAGGAAATCGTAAAGCAGGCAAAGCAAAATAAACTACGGCATTTTGCGCAATAGCATCAGATAAGGTAAAAGTCTCTTCATTTTTTTCAAAAAACTGGCCTAATTCAGAATGTATTAAAATATTGAGATGCGCCTGTAATCCCGTGATATCTTTGCGGTCATAATTTTCTAAGCCAGCAACCCGCTTGATTAACTCTTTATCTTTGGTTTCACGAACTAAAATCGCAAGATCGTCGTAATTTAAACACTCTACGACCATTTTCAAATCAAATTTCTTACCCGATTTCAGCAATACTTCAAAGGTCGTTTGTAAATAATCCTCTGCTATTGAGCGGTAATAGTCATTTTGCCATTCATCTTTGAGACTGATAATCTTATCTTTTAGCTCTGTATAGCCGCCCTTCGTCAAGCAATCATAATGAAAATAGTTACCGCAATTAAAGCCAAAAAATGGCCTCCCCTGCTGATTGGCCAGTCTCATTAACCACTCCACATTATTGGTATCGGGCTTTCCATCGACGATAATTAAAGGATAGCCCTGCATAATAGCACGGCGGTAAAATCGTCTTAAGGTCACTGTTTTTCCACCCCCGGTAGTACCTAAAACCAGCACAATCTGATTGACCTCGTGATCTGTTACCACAACAGGCTTGCCGCTATATTTAGAAATACCTAAGACAGTACCGCTAATTTTCTCATCCTTTAGCTTAGTCAAGGCTACTTCCACAGCTTTATCACTTATTTCTGGCAAATCTTCATGGCTCCCCTTCTGAAGGTCCTTAACCGCTTTTTCATGTGGGTTACTTGGAATCATGTCTATCACACTTAAAACGCCCGACAGTAGAAGCGGAAACCCGAGTAGGTAGTTAAATTCATGTTCCCATAAAAAATAAATGCCCGGTCCTATCCTACCTGCCATGAGGTGATCCCAAAATGTCACATTGAATCGCCATCCCTGGGAAACGAGCTCAATCAGGTCAAAGTGAGAAGTGGGGTAATATTGTTGAAAAAAAACAGAACAGATAGCCAGGACTAAACTAATGCTTAGGGTGGCCCACCACGGTAAGCGATAAACTCTAGCCAATAACAAATACAGCCCTACCCCTAGGATAGCAACCACACTCTGCCATAAAAGACCCAAGCCAACGACTAAAAACCGAAGACTTTCTTGAGGGTGCGAATTAATATAAGCACTAAACTTGTCGCTCTCGCTCATGCCAAGAATTCCTGAATATCATGAATTTTAATAAAGGGCATTTTTTCTGTTGCGGAGCGCAAAGCATTTAGGAGGCGTTTGTCACAGTAATACCAAACTTCATTGATTGAAAATTGCGCACCATAATATTTCAAAATACGCAGCCTTCTACTGGCCGCTTTTTTTGTTAATTCAATTTCAATTGCAATTTTCTGTCCATCAGGGAAAACTAACAGGCCATCTGCCAGATGCCCTCGTTTCCCTATTCCATCATAAAATTTTTCTTTCTGTAACTGTCGTTCACTGATCCATACCGCTTCCGGGTAAAGCTGACGGCACCGAAGGGACACCTCAATGGCTAATAATTGATGTCTATAATGATTGAGAGGGACATTCACGAGTGGCGGCAAGTCAGTAAATTTTGCCCCTTTGCTGCTCAGTTTAAACAGGCCTGGTCTGCCATGAAAAATTCTCTGATGAATGATAAGCCCCTCCTTGACTAAGCGTTGCATAACTTGATAGCAACGCGGTTTCTTCATGACAAACCGCTTCTCCAGTTGTGTGATATCGCAAAAACCAAATTCATTGATGAACTCAAGAATCTCTTCATCCCGTTCCGTTATCTTTATTTTAGATCTTAGCACTCGTACTCCAGATACTTATTGAACTTAATAGCTACTTTGTTGTTTTCTTCGCTTTTCATTTTTATCTGTTTCCTTCTTTGTTTTTGCTCTTGGCTCTTGCTGTTGCTCTTAAGCTTCAAATTCCTCATTCTCAGTTTTTGCACTGCTTTATGTTTTTTATTTTTGCAGGCCTAGCGTCCGTGACCACCCATTTACGGGCGGAGGTAATGGGGGGTGCCGGGCGCTGGGCCGGGAAAAATGGGTCGTAAGGTTTGATGTATATACATATTTTGTATTGGTTCCTTGG
>CAYXNR010000048.1:0-14995 GCA_964466595.1 uncultured Coxiellaceae bacterium
GGCCGAATCAAGCGCGGCTGTTTGTCAACGAGTTATAGCGGTATTGTCCAAATAGCGCCCTTAGCATCAAAAGCTTCCTGCGATAATTTAATTCCCAAAGATGAGTGATGAGCTTCCATAAACAGGTTTAAGGATCGAAGGCGACCGGACTTTCCTGATTTCACCTCCAAAGGAACAATACAGTCATCCACTGCGATGACATAATCGACTTCTGCCTGGCTCCCTCGCGCATCACGATGCCAATAAAAAAGCTTCGCACGATCATCACTAGGCTGGGTTGTTAAAAGTTGCTGTCCTACATATTGCTCCGTCAAGGCTCCGCGATTCACTTGGATTAAATCTTGCCTGAGCAGCAATTCCGGCGCAAGCTGTTGTGCTGCTTGAACCAAGCCAAGATCGATAAATAAAAGTTTATAATGTTTTTCAACCTGCGTCGCTGTTAAAGGGAGGCCTGTTGCAGAAGTATAATAAACAGGCATCAGCACATTGGCTTTAAAGAGCAATTGAATTGCGGCTTTAATACCGCGACCGTCCAGGTCAGCATCAATATCTGTGTATTTAAAATGTTGGCTTACTAAAGTGGGGGCCTTTTCAAAAACGCGCTCGCAATATTGTTGTTGCACACGACTGGCATATTTTCCAAAATCAGAGCGGTAGGTATTCAATAGAGCGGTTTGAATTTTTCGGCATTGCAATAAGTCTTTCAGTTCCGAATAAAGCGCAAGCACCTGCGGCATACCGCCTGTGATAAAATATAAACGCAAAAGCTCGAGTAATTTCTCGTGAACTGAGTCTGGGATTTTGTCTTGAATGCTGAGCTTATTAATGAAATCCAAGAGGTGGTTTTCTTCCAAGGCCATTAGCATTTCAGTAAAGGTCAAGGGATATAAATATTGAAACTCCACACGACCGACTGGCATGCTAAAGTTATCCGCATTTAAGCTAAATTCTAAAAGCGATCCTGCCCCAATGACATGTAATTGAGGAAATTCTTCAAAAAAATAACGTAAGGCTTGAATGGCTTCTGGGCATTCTTGAATTTCGTCTAGAAATAAGAGGCTTTCGCCGGGAATCAAAGTTTGGTTTGACAGTAGTTCAATTTCTTGAATGATTTGACTAACTTTGAAGGTTTTAAAACATTTTTTATATCTGGGTTCTTGCTCAAAATTAATGCTTGTTATGCTTTTGAAGTGAAGGCGGCCAAACTCATTGATTGCATAAGTCTTTCCCGTCTGCCTCGCTCCTCGAACTAAAAGCGGCATGCGACTGCGTTTGGTTTTCCATTCTGCAAGATTTTGAATAATATGTCTTTTCAATTTTTACCCTGTAAAATTTCATGTAAATGTAGAAAATACAGGGTTATTTTATACATTGATTGATTAAATTGCAAGTTAGTGCCGGATACCCGCTTTCGAGAGGACCAGTTGGTAAATGCCTTTAAGCGTATTAGAAGATAATTTAACAAGCACCTCATGTAATTCATTCTCCTCAAAAAATAGTTCCTTATTTTTATTTCGTTTAAAGATAACGATGGGAGATGAGAACGGGCTGATCACTTTATTTTGATCCGCATAAGGTAATATATCTTCAAGCACTCTTAAAAACGAAATCAATTGCTGAACAGATAGTTCTTCTATAATACGTTGGAGATATACTTTTCCATTTAAAATATGATCAACTTCATGTAACATTACCCTGGCATCGCTTCCACTCAAGAGCTTTACATGTTGAACGCCAGAACTATCTTGATAACTAATGGTTAAACTTGATGGTCTCAGAACGAGCGCACGCAAGGTACCTTGCACGCTTAAACATCCCTCAGCAAAAAAATCAGTCTCTTTGCTTAATTCAACAATTTCCGGATTGATATAGATTTCCATTTTCGGAAATAAAGTCGAAGGATAACGCAAAATTGCTTTTGCTACATGCTCTGGATTTTGATAATCAACACCAGCCAAAATAACTTTCAATGGGTCTTTCAATTGCAAGCATTGATTAGCAGCAATACCAACGCCACCCGTTTTAAATAAAACCTTTTTTAGTATGCTTATCTGAGTGTTAATTTGGCTTTGGCCATGAATAGAAAAGTCCAATACCTGCGCTGCCTCTTTATGCAAAATAGGATCTCCTATTTGACGTATTTCTGGCTCTGAAGGGATAGTCAAACAATACTTTTTAAATAAAGAAGATAAATCATACTCATGTGTATACTTAAATTGATCATTTTTATCTTTTGTAAAAAAAGAAATCTTATGAAGAGTATTTCTATTTCCACTAACATAATAATGCGTCTTATATAAAACAGCATGAACAGCATCACTACGTTGAGCGATAATTTCAGGATATTCCCAACGTTCAATATTTCGTAGAAAGTCTTCTTCCGCAGCAAAATCATAATCAGCTTGAATCATCGTTGTAATTAGAAATTGCCTAGCAATATTTTTCTTGTTTTTGTCAAGGTCAGCAATAAATCTAAGGGCTGAAAAGCGCATTAAAAATAATTCATTCAGGCTTAAGTTAGAATAACTGGCATGAATTATTTTATCCCAATACAAATCCAAGACGCCGATATTTCTAGCAGAATTCATTACAAATACCCCCAAAGAAGCAAACGATGAGGAGAAGCAACCTCACTCAAAATAAATAAACGAATGATCGCCCGTATAACCAGTCAATTTAAACCACCAATCCCATTCTTCCGGTGTGCAAAAAGACTCACAAGTCACCTGCCAATAGAGTAAATTAGCTTTTTCTTCTTCATTGCGATAAGACTCCACACAAAGATATTTATTCTTCTTGCTGACGCGTTCGAATTCTCTTAAAGCTTTATCGAGGTCATAGTTATGGAGATTATGTAAGGTAGTAATGGAAATGACTAAATCAAAGTAATGATCGGGATAAGGTAAAGCAGTTGCATTGCCTACTTTTAGTTTATCTTTGATTTCTTCTTTAGAATTCGCAATAGCATATTCAGAGATATCTATCCCATGCAGCTCAAGACCAGGCAGCACTTTGGTGAAATCATACAATAAAAAACCTTTCCCGCAGCCAACATCTAAAATCTTAGCTCCTGGTTTAAGCTGATAATGCTCAACCAAGGCTCGTGCTACTTTTTCCCATCGGCCTTCCATATAACGATAGCCGCCATAGCAGATACGCCGATCACCATCCCAATAATCGTAGCCCCACTGTTTGGCTAAAGCAGCGGCTTTGGCTTTGGGGTATTCAGCTTGATTGACACGAGCAAGGTAGTCGCGTTGGGTGCTTTTGTGAAGTACGGACATAAAATCAATATAGGCCATGTAAGTAAATCCTAAGTATGAGTGAGATTTAAAATTTGTTTGGCTTTCTTGAGTTGATTTTGTTTCAGCTCAACGGTATTTAATCCGGGATTGGCAAATTGACGTCTTGCTAAATGCACAGGAATATAGACATTTAAAGCAATACAGCACCATTTCACCCGGCAAAGCGCTTGCAACAATTTAGCACGCTGTATTAAAGAAGCAAGCTGCGGAAAAGGAATAAAGACTTCACCTAAAAATAATTCATGATATTGAGAAGGTATGGGGATAGCTAATTGTAGAAAAAAATCACCCACCATTTTAGCAGGGTCATCCCAACCCGCATATTCAAAATCTAAAAAGCAAACACGACCATCAGTCATTTTTAAGGCATTGTGAAAACCAAAATCTGAAGGTGAAATACAGCGCTCTGACAGTGGCAAAGGGGTTTGCAAATCGAGGCCTTGTTCTTCTGCCTGCTGTTTTATTTTTGCTAGTAAAATTTGCCAATGAGCTTGGAGTGCTTGAATAAAGCACTTTGCTTCTTGTTCTTTTTCATCAAGGGCTTGCTGTAATTTATCGATACGCAGACTCACATTGTTTATGTGGTCTTGGATGCTAAATCCAGCCTCGGAAGCCGAGGGCAAATTCATAGCTTCTTGTTTCATAGCAAGATGGTTGAGTGCACAAAAAAATGCAGCAGCCTCTCTAATCTCCTGCTTGCCAACATCAGCGCTTGTAAAAGCTCGTCCCTCAACATACTCATAAAGCGCTAAACCATTTTCTTCATCTTGCCCATAAGAACAAGGCACAAAGCGGGGAGCAGCTTTCTTGGCATAGGAAAGAAAAGCAAATTCTGCTTTCAGCCTATCTCGTTCATCACCCTGTTGCCGGAAATATTGTTTCACAAAAAATCGGCCTTCCCGTGTTTCTAATAAATAACCGCGATTGTTAGCTCCATTCATGCAATGTTTAAGAGAGAGCACTTCGGTTGTAATTTGCGATTTCTCAAGTAAAAGTGAAATTTGTTTTTTGAAGTCAGGCTGTATCATATTAAATAACTTTCAAAGCTCGACCAGGATGAAAAGATTTGTGTGTTTGGCAAATTTGCAGAGCGATGGTGTTGCTCAGGATCAAATAGAAAACGCCGGGTTTTGTTTGGAAAATGCGAAGCCAACAAAATTTCAGGTAGATCATCAATAAAAATATCACAATCAAAATTTACAATACGAGCCAATTTATCTTCTTTAGTCAGCTCAAAAAAGACTTGGCTTTCAGGAAAAAGAGGACCGTTTTCATCGCGTAAATGTTCTTCTATCCATCCTCTTGCCGCAGCATGCAAATCATATTGTTTGCCGAGATAGGGGTGTTTCGTTTTATGACTGACGATAGCCAAGGTATGTCCCGCTTCTTTCAAACGCTTAAGCACTTCTAAAACTGTCGGATAGGCTTGCGCTTCCTGCATGCGGGCTCCATAAACATAGCCCTGCATTTCCGTCCAAATTGCTTCATGACCGACTCTTCGTAGATAATCACGCACAGCAAGTTTATTAACCGGAACGCTAGGCTCGATCACTTGCTGCTCGATGGCCACTTTATGAAAAAGCGTATCATAACTAACGATCGTGTTATCAAAGTCAAAACCTAGGCGCATAATAAGGCCTTTTCCATACGCGAACTCACTCGCTCAGCAATATTAGCTGCCACTAAACCGAATTTTTCGCGAGCAAATTCTTGCGTGCCAATTTGATGCAAGAATTCATCAGGCGTACCAATATGCAACTGTGGTATGAGAATATTTTCTCTAGCACAATATTCAGCGACAGCGCCGCCTAGACCGCCAATTAAGCCATGCTCTTCGATGGTGACTAAAAGTTTAAATCGTTTGGCAGCAGCTTGAATATAAGCTTCATCGAGTGGTTTAATCGAATGCATACTGATTACCTCAGCTGAAATACCCTGCTCTTTTAATAATTCTGCTGCTTTCAGCGTTTCAGGCATCAGTGTACCTGCGCTTAACAAAGTAAGATCCCTCCCCTCGGAAACTACAACACTCTTGCCTAATTCTAGGGGGAATTCTTGCTTATGTATATTCGGTTCGCCTTTTTTTCCAATGCGGATATAAACCGGTTTATTTTGCTTTAAAGCCGCACGCACAATTAAACGAAGTTCCATAGAGTCACAGGGCGCTGTGACACAGATCCCTGGCAGGGTTCTTAAAATAGCCAGATCTTCTAATGAATGGTGGGTGGGACCAAGCTCCGTATAAGATAAGCCGGATCCAGTACCCACAATAATGACCGGCGCATGGTGATAACAAACATCTACCCGGATTTGTTCAAAGCAACGGGTGGTTGTAAAAGGAGTAATGGTATAAATAATCGGCCGCAAACCGGAAAGCGCCATGCCAGCGGCAACGCCCATCATATTCGCTTCTGCAATTCCACAATTTAAGAAACGACGCTGATCGACTTTTTTGCAATTATCAAATAATTTATTACCAATATCACCAGATAATAAAACGACACGTTCATCTGAACGAACTAACTGGGTTACTTCATCTGCAAAAGCATTTCTCATGCTGCCTCCACTTCAGACATCAGTTCCGCACGCGCTGCTGCCAGCTCATCTATAGAGGGTATACGGTAATGCCAGTTATTATTGTCTTCCATGAAAGAAACTCCCTTACCTTTAACTGTATGCGCGATAATAGCGGTGGGTTTACTATTTTCTGCTGGAAAATGTTTGAGTGTTTCTAAAAGACTGGGCATATGGTTTCCATCTGTTTCATAGGCATTCCAGCCAAAGGCCTGCCATTTATCCCTTAAAGGATCAATGGCCATCACTTCACGGCTTCTGTCTGTCGCCTGCCATTTATTAAAATCGACAATAATGCAAAGATTACTGACTTTCTGCGCAGCCGCTAATAAGGCTGCCTCCCAGATTGAACCCTCATTGCATTCGCCATCACCGAGCACGACGAATACACGGTAATTTCTCCGATGAATGCGCGCCGCAAGGGCCATGCCTAAACCAAGGGGAAGTCCATGCCCTAAAGAACCGGTTGCAGCCTCAATACCCGGTAATTGGTAGGGAGCAGGAGGATGTTCTGCAAAGATGCCGCCGTCTTCACCATAATGATCCAGTAAATTTTCGGCATAAAATCCTCGCAAGGCTAAAACTTGAAACAGGGCCGGTGCGCCATGACCCTTACTTAAAATGAAACGATCACGCTCTACCGCTTGCGGCTGCTCCGGGTCAATATGCAAGACTGAAAAATAAAGCGCCGTTAAAATATCGACACAGGATAGACAGGAGCCAAGGTGAGGAACACCTGCTCGATGAGAGGTTTCTATAATGCGCAGCCTGAGGATGCGAGCTAGCTGTTCAAGTTTCTCAAGCATAGAGACTCTCCTCTTTTTCTTCCACATCTATGGAAGGACGATTAGTATACAACCACTGCATCAACATATGCCCTACAATTAATTGCAGGTCTTCCGCAATTTGCATATCATCCACTGGAAAATAAATGGCAACATCAGCTAAATCTTTACTGCGTCCCCCAGAATAGCCTAGAATGGCATAAGATTTGACCTGCATAGCTTTCGCTTGCTGCAAAACCGCAAGAATATTCGGCGAATTACCGCTGCCGGATAAGACAAGCAATAAATCTTCTGGCTCCGCCTGCACCGCCAATTGCTCCGAATAAATACGATCATAGCCCACATCATTCGCAAGGCAAGTTAAAATCGCAGGATTCGCCGAAAGCGCCTGAACCCGCAAGCCTCCACCCAAACTTTTCGCAACCCCATAAATAAAATCATTTGCCAAATGAATCGCATTACCCGCACTACCGCCATTACCACAAATAAACACCTGCCTTTTGTTCAGCCAGCAATGATGCAAATCTTCCGCTAATTGTTCGACCGGCGACCAGTCCGCCTCCGCTAATACGGCCTGCAGACGACTCGCGTAGTCGGAAAAAAATTGTTTCAGTGAAGCAACTGCTTTTAATGATTTCATATGAGATCCTTATACAACCGTTTTTTGCATCCATTTCAAATTATAAAAATGTTCTTCGTTTTTAAGCATACCGGTTTGATATTTTTCGACCATTTCTGCAATGGCATCTTTCACTTTTTTCTTTGGTTTAAAGCCTTTTGCCAATAATTTATCAGAATTAACGCGATAAGAACGCGGATCATTCGATTCGGTGATGGTAATTTCAGCCGGCACATATTCGCTGACGAGCTTAGCAATGTCTAAAATAGAAATATTCTCAAAACCAGCATTATAAATACCAGTCAGCTCCGGATGCTCCAGTAGAAAAAGATAAACCTCGGTTATATCGTCAATGTGAATATTAGGCCGCACTTGTTTGCCACCAAAGACCTTCATTTGACCACTCGTCAAAGCCTGCATGGTCAGAAGATTAACAGAGACATCGAGCCTCATGCGTGGTGAATAACCACAAACCGTAGCAGGACGCACCATCTGCATGACCATATCATTTTGATAACTCAGCAACACCCGCTCTGAAACCATTTTGGTTTTGTTATAAGCCGAAATAGGATCTAATTCCAAATCTTCTGTAACCTGCTCTTCTTCCTTCACCCCATACACCGAACCCGAAGAAGCATAAATAAAATGCGCAATGCCATAGCGTTTGGCTCGATCAGCTAATTGCATGGTAGCGAGCGCACTCACTTCCCAGGTTAATTGCGGATTTAAATCACTGCAGGGATCATTAGCAATAGAAGAGAGATGAATAATGCAGTTTACGCCCTCAAGTGGAACGGTATCGATCTGTCGAAGATCGCCTTTTACGACCGACAGTCGTGCGTGCGCTTCATGAAAATTGCCGAACCATTGGGTATCAAAGGCTATCACCTCATGACCTCGGTTTAAGAGTTTGGGAACAAGAACATGACCCTTATATCCACAGCCGCCGGTTACTAAAATTTTCATGAGACCCTCTTAATTTATGTTAATTAATAAATTCTAATTCGGCCAAACGCAAGCTTTCTAAGTTGCCAATATCTCGATGATAATCCGAATTATGAAAAACCTGCATACGGCCTAAATAATGAGGCAAGACTTCGGTACTGAAATCAATCACCGTTTTTTTTAAAGAAGCTAAAAATACCAGAACGCTTGGCTCAACGATATAAACAGCAGCATTAGCTCGTATTCCCGGCGGCTCTGCCACTTTTTCATGAAAAGCAACTACCAGACCGCTAGCATTTGTTTCCACAATACCGCAGCTTTGCGGGCTATCAGTATCAAAGGTCATCATGGTAATTTCAACGCCTTTCGGACCTTGCTCATGTGCTCTGATAAAAGAGGCCAGATCAAAACGTGTCAGATTATCAGCATGAGCCACAATAAAAGGACCGCCTGCGAGAAAATCTCGATTGTGGAGTAGCGTTCCGCCGGTACCAAGCAGGCGCTCTTCATGCACCAGAGTGAGTCTCGCTCGCCAGCTTGAGCTATTCACAAAACTCTGAACTTTTTCTGGCAAATAATGGGTGTTTATCAAAATCTGATCGAGGTCTTTCCCTAAAAGCTCCAGCCAATATTGCATTAAAGGTTTGCCGCAAATGGGGACCAAGCACTTGGGAGTGGTTTCGGTGAGCGGTCTTAATCGGGTTCCTAAACCCGCCGCGAGTAAGACTGCCTTCATACTACCCTTAACTCCTGCAAAACTTCCTTTGCGGTTAAAGGAAGGTTACCGATGCGCCCGACCTGACAGGCAGCTGCAATCGATCCTAAATAAGCACTTTCCCAAATATTAGCACCAGCAACCAAGGCGAGAGCAGCGCAGGTTAATAAACAATCACCACCGCCGGCGACATCTTTAGGAGCCGTATTTAAAGCAGGTAATTGGTCAATATGAATATTTTTTGTGAGATCCGGAGAGTGAATCAGTAAGCCTTCTGCTCCCAGTGTAACAAAGACATGCTTAGCTCCCGCTTTTTTCTGCAATTCCTCCGCCAAAATACTCAAGCCCGAACCTGAATCACGCGCGGCCAATCTCGCCTCATGCTCTGTTGGTGTAATCAAGAGCATACCTTGAAAGCGAGAAATATCTCCAACCTGGGAAGAGGATTGGCTATCAGCCACCATCGGAATGCCATACTGATTACATAAAGAAATAGCCGCATCAACCAAGGAAGGTGATAAGCAGCCATAATTAAAATCAGAGAAAATCACCAAGTCCGCTTCTTTGATGGTCTTCGTTAATTCATTGCGGAGCTTTCTAGTATATTCTTTGCCAATATCATGATGACGAAGATGAGAAACACGTAAAAGTGTTTTACCACCCGCTCGAAAGCGTTGTTTTAAGGTGGTGGGGCGACTTTTATCTTTTATTAAGCAGGCCTCTACTTGATAATTAGCTAGGGTTTCACGAGCAAAATTAGCCGTTTCATCATCACCCACCACAGTAAAATAATGAACCTGTGCGCCGAGGCTACTCGCATGAGCAGCAACAATTCCAGCGCCTCCTAGAAAAATATCTCGTTTAATGGGCATGACAACAATAGTCGGATCTTCCTGAGACATACCGAGAGGAGTGCAAGTGACATACTCGTCAACAATCATATCTCCCAAGACCAGTACTTTTAAATCAGCAAAACGATGGACTGTTTCAGCTAATTTTCTCATATCTAAATGGTGGCGTTTGATAAAATCAGCGGGTTTTTTGATAGTGGTAAAATTGACTTCCTGAAATTCACGACGTAAGAGATCCAGAGAAGAAAGAGAAGCCTCGCCAGAAGTGAATAACAGTCTTCCGCCGTAACTTTCGACAATCATTTGCTCGGGATTAAAATGCTGCTCGTGTTCTTTTCCTTTCACTACAATGTCAGGTTGCAAGGCAGCAATTAGCTCTTCCGCCGGACAGGGTAATAATAAGGCCGCATCTACGCAGCCAATAGCACGAATACCTTCTAAACGAAGATGCTGAGGGAGTAAGGTGCCCGGCGAAGAATCTGGATTCAGACCCACAACCAGAAAATCTGCACATTCTGCAGCAAAATTGAGTAAACTTAAGTGGCCGGGATGAACAATATTAAAATTACCTGAAACAAAAGCCATCCGTTTTCCCTTTCCCACCTGACTTTTAATTTCTGCAACCAAGGTCTCTGTCTCTTCCAGAGAAAAGGCTTCCTTTAATATGACCTGTCCTAAGCTCATATATCAACGATCCCATGATGGTTTGTATTATTTTTCCTAGAAGAGAATTCTAGATCATTAGGCTCGTGAAGGCTATATAATCTAGCTGGAATTTTATGCGTTGTTTAGCTTGAATTGTTCAACTTTTGAGGAATTATATTCTGCACCATAGAGTAGATCTTCTATCACAGCACAAATAATATGGCCAACAATAATATGACCTTCTTGAATCTTGGGTGTTTCTGAGGAAGGAATATTTAAAACAAAATCACAGCGCTCTCTCATTTTTGGAGCAGCTTGTCCGCTAAAGCCGATTGGAATAAGACCTTTGCTGCGCGCGGCTTCTAAGGCTCTTAAAATATTAGCTGATTGGCCGGAGGTTGAGATGCCAATCAGGATATCTCCTGCTCGCCCTAAGGCTTCGACCTGACGCGCGAATAAATATTCAAAAGAGAAATCATTTGCAATGGCAGTGAGTGCTGAGGTATCAGTTGTTAAAGCCATTGCGGCAATAGCCGGTCTATTATAAGAAAGACGACAGACTAGTTCTGCGGCTAAATGTTGGCTATCGGCAGCCGAACCGCCATTGCCGGCAAAAAGAACTTTACCGCCCTGTTTCAGCGAGTGGACACAGCAGTTAGCAATTTGCTCTGCTGTTTGGAGCAAGGCTTCATGAACGATCATCTCGCTTACTAACTCTCGCGTTTTTTGAAGTTCTTGTTTTATAAGAGAGTACATAACTTAAACTCATTTAATTCAGCTTTGCTTGGATTAAATCGACAACATAATCCGCAAAAGGCAAAGCGCAGGTAAAAGCAGGCGATACGGCATTAAGTACATGCATCGAATGCTTATCCCCTTCTACAATAAAATCCATTTCTAGTTTTCGGGTTTGTGTATTTAAGAGCTGGGCTCGGATACCTGCTCTTCCCCAAGTTTTAAAATGACTTGGCTCAATACCCTCAACTAAATCCGCAGCACGTTTCGTCAAAACACGAGGATTATATTTTCTGACTTCTTCAAGAGCCAGTCGTTTAAAATCAAAGCCGGCATGAACAAACAAGCCTAATTCACGAAAAATAATCTCTGCCAATTCTGCAAAACGAAAACCTGCTAGACCCTTATACTGTTCACGCCAAAAAGCAGGAATAGCTGTTGGACCAATTTTAAGACCGCCTTCGGCCGTCACCGTAAAGTGTACTCCAAGAAAGGGATAACGTAAATCTGGTACAGGATAAATATGCGTTTTTAACTTTTTTGCGCTATTTGATGCATAAAGATACAGACCTTTGAAAGGCAAAATGCTGTACTGTTTCGAAAAAGAGAAAGATTTTGCAACCCGGTCTGCATATAAGCCAGCGGCATTCACCACATAGCCCGCCTCGCAGCTTCCTTGGTTCGTCTGCAACAAAGGGCCGCGCTTGCCTACATATTTTACTCCCAAGAGCAGGTCGATACCTTCGGCACGCGCATCAGCTACGAGCTGCTCGACAACGCGCCGAGGGGAAACTGAAGCCGTGGTTGGTGAAAAAAGTGCCTCTTGATAGGTTTTAACACGTGGTTCGATTTCTTTCGCTTCTTTGTCGGAGATTAATTCGAGCGGAATCCCATTTAGTCTAGCTCGTTTCAAAAGCTCGTGTAGACCTCGCCTATCTTCCTCCTGTCGCGCTACCACTAACTTTCCACAACAATTTAAAGGGATTTTTTTTTCTAAGCAATAGGCTGTTAGTCGTCGATTGCCCTCCCGTGTCAATTTAGCTTTTAAACTATCCGCAGAGTAATAAAACCCTGCATGCAGGACGCCACTATTACGCCCACTAGCATGCTCTGCAATCTTTTCTTCTTTTTCGAGCAGGATAACGCGGCTATCGCGATAACGTCGCTTTAATTCTCTTGCAATACTCAAACCAATGATGCCAGCGCCAATGACTACAAAATCAGCATTAAATAGAGATTTTTTCACAGACCTTCCTTTTGTAGCGTTTCGGTTCTTTGATAGAGGTCTTCAAAACGCAGAATATCATCTTCACCAAAGTAACTCCCTGTTTGTACCTCAAGGAGCTCTAAAACAGTTGTTGTCGCATTTTCTAAGCGGTGCTTTACGCCAGCTGGAATAAAGGTGGATTGATTTTCTTTTAATTCAAACTTTTTCTCACCGCAAGTAACTTGCGCCCTCCCTCGAATAACCACCCAATGCTCAGAGCGATATTGATGACTTTGCAAGGATAATTTAGCACCTGGTTTTACCACCAAGCGTTTAGCATGAAAATCTGGATCCTGATTGAGCAGTTCATAATAACCCCAGGGCCGATATTCGCGGCGATGACGTTCTACTTCTGAACGTTGCTTAGCCTTTAGCTTATCAACAAGATTTTTTACTTCTTGGCATTTATCTTTATGAGCAACCATCACTGCATCTGCCGTTTCAACTACGACTACATCAGACAGGCCGACAATGGCTAGTAAGCGGCTTTCGGCATGCAGATAGGAATTGTTTACTTGTTCGGTAATCACATCACCTTTAATGACATTACTCGAATCAAGCGGTTTTTGAAGTTCCCACAAAGCAGACCAGGAACCGAGATCGCGCCACTCAGCGGCCAAATGAACAACGGCTATTTTTTGAGATTTTTCCATGATTGCATAATCGAGGGATTCATTTCGGCAAAGACTAAAAAGAGAGGCGGGAAGGCGATAAAAATCGAGATCCATTTCTATTTGCTGCACGCAGCACTCGCAAGCAGCTTTAAGATCGGGTGCATGCAGTTCGATTTCTTTTAAATAGGTATCAACTTGAAAGAGAAAGATGCCGCTATTCCAGAAATAAGCTGCTGAACGAAGATAATTTTCAGCAGTCTTTCTATCTGGTTTTTCTCTAAATTGTTTGACTGCAAAACTAGCTTTTCCTAAAGACTTACCCTTTTGGATATAGCCATAGGCTGTTTCCGGCTTAGTTGGCTTCACGCCAAAAGTAAGCAGATAATTTTGCTGAGCGAGGACAGTACCCTGCTCTATTGCAGCCCGGAATAATAGCGGCTCAGAAATGACCTGATCTGCAGGGAGCACCAGCATCAGCTGAGGGGAAGGATTGTTTTGAAGCAGCAAAGCAGCAAGCGTCACCGCAGGCGCAGTATTTTTTCCTTCCGGTTCTAAAATAATACGAGCATCGCTTATACCTAGTGCTCTGACTTGCTCTGCCACAATAAAGCGATAAGCTTGGTTACAGATAAGCCAGGGCGGATTGGCAGAGGGAAGATGTTGAAGACGCAATAAGGTTTGCTGTAAGAGACTTTTACCATCAAATAAAGGTAGCAATTGCTTTGGATAAGCGGTTCTGGATAAGGGCCAGAGCCTCGTACCAGAACCGCCGCATAAAATAACTGGGGTAAGAGCCAGATCGCTCATGCACAGATAACTTGTGAGGATAGGGGCACACCTGCACGCACCAGATCAATTTCTGCTTGGTTTAAGCGAGGACCAAATTTTGAAACGACTTTAGAGGCCGCAAAGCTAGCGAGATGACCGGCATCAAAATAATCGTAGCCATGGGTAAGGGCATAAATAAAGGTTCCTGCAAAGACATCACCTGCACCGACAGTATCAATCACTGGGGCTTGATAGGCCGGAATAAAAGAAAAACGCTCGCCGTCATAGAGAATAGCGCCCTCTCCACCTCGGGTAATAATAAAGGTACGAGCATATTTTTTAAGAATGCCTTGGGCTTCAGTTAAACTTTTTGTATTGGTAAAAAGCAGCGCTTCTTGCTCATTGCAAAATAAAATATCGACCTGATCGTCGATGATGGCACAAAGACCTTCTTTGAAGTAGGTCACCATGTTGGGATCGGAAAGCGTAAGAGCTGTTTTAATCTGATGTTGCTTTGCCATTTGCCGGGCCAGGATAGCAGCTTCACAGGCTGAGGGGGAGGCGACTAAATAACCTTCGATATAAAGATATTCTGAATTCATCAAAGCGACTTCAGATAACTGGGCCTTGGAAAAATCTAGGGTAGCGCCTAAAAAAGTATTCATGGTACGATCCGCATCCGGTGTAACCAGGACAATACATTTCCCGGTGATGCCTTGTCTAAGACCTTCTTGTAAATTAGTTTGAATACCGTGCTCAAGTAATTCTTGGTAGAAAAAATCACCGGCTTCGTCTGCACCTATTTTACAAGAATAAAAGGTTTGAGCACCGAGTTGTTGCAAGGTATAAACAGTGTTTGCCGCAGAACCACCACAGGTTTTGAGATGCTTTACCCCATCGAGCTCTTCTAAAAGAAGATGATGCTTTTCTTCATCGATGAGGGTCATGACACCTTTAGCGATGTTGAGGCGTTCTAAGGTGGCTTCGTTAACTTCAAAATCAATGTCAACGAGGGCATTGCCGATAGCGTATACGTGGAATTTTGTCATGTAAAAACTTCCTGTTTGGTCATACTAAATAATTAGCTTGTCATCCTGAGTCTTGCTAGCTTTGTCATCCTGAGAGCGGCGCAAGCTACGTAGCGGCGGGAAGGGATAGAAAACGAAGCAAAC
>CAYXNR010000048.1:15005-17424 GCA_964466595.1 uncultured Coxiellaceae bacterium
TTTTTTATAAAAAAATAATCCCCTGCCACCCGGCTGTCTTCCTAGTTTTGCATCCCCCCGCCACCCTACTCACCTTCCCCGCCCCACATGATGACAAAGCTAGCAAGACTCAGGATGACAAGATGACAAGCTTAATCAAACTAAGCTGTCTTAAACAATAAATTTTCAGATTCCTCAACCCTTCTCAAGCCCAAAAGCTCCAATAAAGCCAAACTGAGTTCAGGTTGATTCAAGGTGTAAAAATGTAGTCCCGGCGCGCCGCCTTCGATCAAGCGAAGGCAGAGATCGTGAACAACCTCTAAACCTAATTTTTGAATAGCCTCCTGATCATCGCCATAGGCTTCAAAGCGTTCACGGAGCCAGCGTGGAATTTCTGCGCCGCAAAGCTTCGAAAAACGTAAGAGCTTGTCAAATTGACTAATCGGCATAATACCCGGAACAATGGGAACAACAATACCGGAAGCTGCACAGCAATCTAGAAAATAAAAATAAGCATCGGGGTTAAAGAAATATTGCGTGATTGCGCTATTCGCCCCTGCCTCAATTTTTCTCTTAAAATTTAAAATATCTTTTAGGGCATTGTTAGCCTGCGGGTGAAACTCGGGATAAGCTGCTACCTCAATGTGAAAATAATCTTGGGTGGTTTCACGAATGAAGGCAACGAGCTCATTGGCAAAACGAAATTCACCGCTTTGACCCATGCCAGAAGGAAGATCTCCTCGCAAGGCCACTAAACGTCGGACCCCCAGTTCTTGGTAGGCTCGTAAAATTTCTGTGAGGTCTTCACGAGTCGCGCCCACGCAGGATAGATGGGGGGCAAGAGGCACTTTTGTCTTGTGTTGTAACATTCTGATGGTTTCGAGGGTGCCATCACGCGTGGACCCCCCGGCACCAAAAGTGACTGAGAAAAAATGTGGTGAAACCGGCGCTAATTGAAGCGCCGTATCACAAAGATTTTCCTTTCCCTCCATAGACTTAGGCGGGAAAAATTCAAAGCTGATATTCAAAGCTGCTAGTTTTTTCATGGGCCCATTATATCATAAAGTTTTTAAGCGGCTTTCAAGAGCAGGCCGGCTTTATCAATGCTTTCCCAGCTCACTTCTAAGTCGTCGCGACCAAAATGACCATAGGCCGCTGTTTGACGATAGATGGGGCGTAGAAGATCAAGCATTTTAATAATGCCATAGGGCCGTAAATCGAAATGCTCGCGGATTAAACGAATGATTTCGGTCTGGGGTAACTTTCCTGTTCCAAAGGTATCAACATGAATAGAGGTGGGCTCAGCCACTCCAATCGCATAAGAAACTTGAATTTCGCAACGGTCGGCAATGCCTGCTGCCACAAGATTTTTTGCGACATAGCGACAGGCATAGGCAGCAGAGCGATCTACTTTAGAGGGATCTTTGCCAGAAAAACAGCCGCCGCCATGGCGTGCCATGCCGCCATAAGTATCGACAATAATTTTTCGGCCTGTTAAGCCACAATCTCCTAAGGGACCGCCAATGACAAAACGACCGGTTGGATTAACTAAATAACGGGTATCTTTATTTAACCATTCTTGAGGAAGGACGGGTTTAATAATTTCTTCGATCACCGCCTCTTGCAAAGCTGCATAGCTAATATCGGGATGATGCTGGGTGGAAAGAACCACTGTTTGCACACCGACCGGTTTATTATCGACATAGCGGAAAGTAATTTGGCTCTTGGCATCTGGACGCAACCAAGGGAGTCCGCCCGTTTTGCGTAAGTTTGATTGGCGTTTTACTAGCTCATGTGCATAAAAAATAGGAGCCGGCATAAAGCCTTTTGTTTCATTGCTGGCATAGCCAAACATGAGGCCTTGATCGCCTGCACCCTGCTCTTCTCGTTTTTCTTTATCTACACCCTGGGCAATATCTAAGGATTGTTTGCCGATAGCAGACATGACGGCGCAAGAGGCCCAATCAAAGCCCATCTCGGAGCTATCATAGCCAATATCTCGTACGACGCTACGAGCAAGCTGTTCGACATCAACCCAGGCGGAGGTTGTCACCTCTCCGCCGACTAAAATCATCCCGGTTTTAACGAAGGCCTCACAGGCAACGCGGGCGCCTTTATCTTTTTCAAGCATGGCATCCAAAATAGCATCTGAAATTTGGTCAGCGATTTTATCAGGGTGGCCTTCTGAAACAGATTCGGAGGTAAAAAGAAATTCATTAGACATGGGAAGCAATCCTTACTCAATAAATATAGGTTGGAAATGATACTATTATTTAGTTTAGAAAAAAAGCAGTTGTGACAGCATGCTTTAGTTCTGGAATTTCGCTGTTAAAGACGACTGGATGCCGGCTAAAAGCATCATTGGTATCTACACAAGTGCGGCTGGTTAATTTTTGGTAGGGTGGATTAGGCGCTTTTTGCCGTAATCCACCATTTTTGG
>CAYXNR010000049.1:0-17265 GCA_964466595.1 uncultured Coxiellaceae bacterium
TTGCCTCGAAAGGCGTGATATCTTTTTTGCAAATAACGTTCAGCCTGTTTGAGTAGGCGCTTATACCAGGGCTTGGCTTCGAGTTTCCAGGACCCAACCCCTGCGATCGAGTGATCTTTTTCCAGAGCAGCAATTAAAAAAGATAACCACTCCGGATGTTTAATGAGCGTATCGGTATGTATGGATAAAACATAAGGCGTATCGACTTGGGTTAAACCTAAATCCAGTGCCCGAGCGTGTGACATGACAGGCGATTCATGGGGTATGCGCGGTCTTTCAATGAGGTGAATCCAAGCTAATTTTTTTAAATAAGCGAGCGATTCATCTTGCGAATCATTATCAATGACAATAATTTTAGCCAGTTGTGGATCCGTGTATTTTCGTAGGAGTCGTAGACAGAGCGTGGTCAAATCCGGCGTTTTATAATTAGGTATTAAAATACTAACCAAGGGTTTTGACATCAGGAACTCCATTTATAGTGTAAGCTATCTTTTGCAAGCGAAGGAAACCAAGCGGCGTCTTTGCGAGCGAAGCGAAGCAAACCAAGCACTGTCTTTGCGAGCGCAGCGAAGCAAACCAGTTTTTTATAAGTGAATTACTTTATCGCACAAAATGCTTCGCAATAACATACTATACCCCTCATTCTCGCGCAAAAACTTAACCGCCAATTCCATGCAAAAGATTTTATTTAAAATTTGCCGCCATAAAATCCCAGTTTACGATTTTCCAAAAATTTTCTACATACCCTGGTCGAGCATTACGATAATCAATGTAATAAGCATGTTCCCATACATCACAGGTCAACAGGGCCTTCTTATTTTGCTGCATAGGCGTGCCGGCATTGCTTGTTTGAATAATTTCTAAATCACCGGCTGTATTTTTAACCAGCCAAGCCCAACCCGAACCAAAGACCGTGACAGCAGCCTGAGAGAATTGTTTTTTAAACTCATCCAAAGAACCAAATTTCTTGAGCAGCGCTTTAGCCAGTTCTCCACTCGGCTCACCGCTACTTTGAGGGCTCAAACAGTGCCAATAAAAAGTATGATTCCAAACCTGTGCCGCATTATTAAAAATACCGCCACTGGATTTTAAAATAGTCTCTTCTAAAGAAAGCTTAGCAAATTCTGTATCTTTGATTAAATTATTTAAATTGTTGACATAGGCTTGATGGTGTTTCCCATAATGATATTCCAGTGTTTCTTGAGAAATATAAGGTGCCAAGGCATTCATCGCATAAGGTAATTTTGGTAATTCATGTGTCATGATTTTTTCCTTTGATTGTGAGTTTATATTAAATATCTTCCTCAGCTCGTTTCGTCAATACTTCATAACCAGTTTCGGTAACGAGAAGGGTATGTTCCCACTGTGCAGAGAGACTATGATCTTTTGTCACGACAGTCCACTGATCAGGCAACAATTTAACATGGCGCTTTCCCGCATTCACCATCGGTTCAATGGTGAAGGTCATGCCGGCTTGCAGTGTTTCTCCTGTACCCGCTGTACCATAATGCAGGACATTGGGCGGTTCGTGAAAGACCTTGCCTATTCCATGACCACAATATTCGCGAACAATAGAGAAATGTCTGGCTTCGGCATGCTGCTGAATGATAGCACCTAAATCACCAAATTGAAGGCCCGGACGCACTTGTTTAATAGCAAGATAAAGGCATTCTTGGGTCACCTTGACTAGGCGTTCTGCAAGAATAGACGGTTTGCCAATAATAAACATTTTACTGGTATCACCATGATAATGATCCTTGATCACGGTGATATCAATATTAATAATATCTCCTTTTTTGAGCTTTTTAGGCCCTGGAATCCCGTGACAAACCTGATGGTTAACGGAGGTACAAATGGATTTAGGAAAACCATGATAATTTAAGGGCGCGGGAAGGGCCTGTTGTACATCGACAATATAATTATGGCAGATTTGATTTAATTCATCTGTCGTGATGCCTTCTTGTACGTAGGGCTCGATCATTTCCAAGACTTCTGCGGCTAAGCGTCCTGCTACCCGCATTTTTTCAATTTCTTCTTTAGTTTTAATAGAAATACCAGTCATAAGTTAACCTTTGATTCTGCTGTTGTTTGAAGGTGGTCACCTATGGTATAAAGGCATGCTTAAATAAGCAACAGTCGCACACGTATTATAACCCTTCGCCGGGTGCCCTTTTTAAAAAGGGTTGGTGAAGGCCTTGATTAAAAAGGCTTTGGGAATACGTGGAGGCTTAACCCAGTGGAGAAGACTATGCCAATTGTTACTATGCGTGAAATGCTTGAAGCCGGTGTTCACTTCGGACACCAAACCCGTTACTGGAACCCCAAAATGGCACCCTATATTTACGGTGTTCGTAATAAGGTTCATATTATTAATTTAGAATATACCCTGCCTTTATTCACTGAGGCCTTGAATTTTATAGGCGGAATAGCAGCCAAAAAAGGCAAAATCCTTTTTGTCGGTACTAAACATGCTGCCCAAGAAATTATTTATGAAGAGGCTGAACGTTGCCATATGCCCTTTGTCAATCGCCGCTGGCTAGGTGGTATGTTAACGAATTACAAAACAATTCGTCAGTCGATTAAGCGTCTGAAGGAATTAGAACTGATGTTTGATAAGGGTTCTTTTGGTAAATTAACCAAAAAAGAAATTCTCCAATTAACCCGAGAAAAAGCCAAGCTGGTTAATAGTCTCGGCGGTATTAAAAATATGGGCGGCTTACCAGATGCCTTATTTGTAATCGATGTCGGACATGAAAATATTGTGATTCGGGAAGCCAATCGCTTAGGCATCCCCGTCATTGGCATTGTTGATACCAACAATAGTACCGAGGGTATTAGCTATGTTGTTCCAGGTAATGACGACGCGAGTCGTGCTATTCGTTTGTATGCCCGTTGTGTGGCAGACACCATTCTTGAAGCACGAGCTGGAATCACGACCGAGGTTAGCGAGGAAGTGGAAGAAGACTTTTTAGAAATAGAAAGCGAAATTAAAATCAACCAAGAACCAATAGAAAAAGATGAGGGTGACGCATTTCAAGCCTAAGAGATCAAGCTCAGACTTCTCTTTGGAGAGAATAAAACATTTGGTTTTGTAATGAGAGGAAGGGTATGACAACAATTACAGCAGCCTTAGTGAAGGAATTGCGTGATAAAACCAGTGCCGGAATGATGGAATGTAAAAAGGCACTGGAAGTTGCGAAGGGCGATCTCAAGCTCGCGATAGAAGAATTGCGTAAATCAGGTAAAGCAAAGGCAGCAAAACGTGCAGGCCGAATTGCTACAGAGGGTCAGATTGTCACCTTGATCGATCCAGATAGTAAACAGGCAATGATGATAGAAGTGAATAGTGAGACCGACTTCGTTGGTCGCGATGAAAGCTTTGTGGCTTATGCGAAGGCAGTTGCTGAAACAGCTTGGGAAACCAAACCCAAGGATCTTCAAACTCTATTTTCCCAGCCTTTAAAAGACAGTTCCGGACAAACCGTTGAAGAGGCTCGTCAGGCCTTAATTAGCCGGGTGGGAGAAAATGTTTTGGTTCGTCGCCTCGTATTTTCTGCGCCTCTTCCTAATCCCGATAGTCAAACCATCGGTATTTATCGCCATGGTTCTCGTATTGGCGTAATCGTTGAACTCGATAGTGATAATAAAGAGCTTGCTAAAGATCTTGCTATGCATATTGCTGCCAGTCGACCCTTGGTTATTGCGCCCGAGAATGTTTCTGCCGAGCTTCTTGCAAAGGAAAAAGAAATTTATTCTGCGCAGGCGGCGAACAGTGGAAAACCAAAGGAAATTATTGAAAAAATAGTTCTTGGAAAATTAAAAACCTTCTTAAACGAAGTGAGCTTAGAGGGTCAGCCCTTTGTAAGGGATCCCAATCAGACAGTAGGTGAGCTACTTGCTAAAAATAGAACAAAAGTGCTTGCCTTCCACCGCTTTGAGGTGGGTGAGGGTCTTGAGAAAGAAGAGGAAGATTTTGCAGAGGCAGTCAGGTCACAAGCTCAGGGAAGTTAATATGAAACAACAAGCGGCTCAGCCGAAGTATCAACGAATTTTATTGAAATTAAGTGGAGAAGCCCTGCAGGGCGACAACTTATTTGGCATTGATTTCAGTCGCCTCGTGCGAATTAGTCAAGAACTAGCTAGTGTGACCCAGTTGGGTGTGCAAGTCGCGATGGTTGTCGGTGGTGGCAATTTAATTCGCGGAGCAGATTTATGCGTCTCCGGTATCGATCGAGTGGCAGCTGATCAAATGGGCATGTTGGCAACGGTAATCAATGGTCTTGCTTTACGAGATGCGCTTGCCAAAAAGCAGGTCTTGGCTTCACTGATGTCTGCCTTTTCTATTCCGGGCATGACTGAAACCTATGACTATATGTTAGCGAAAGAAAGATTGGCAGAAGGCAAGGTAGTGATTCTCGTTGGTGGCACAGGTAATCCTTTGGTAACCACAGATTCCGCTGCAGCTTTGCGCGGAATTGAAATTGCTGCTGATATTGTAGTGAAGGCAACCAAAGTCGATGCGGTATGTTCAGACGATCCGATCAAAAACCCGGAAGCAAAACGTTTCTCACATCTTAGCTACGATGAAGTCTTAGAAAGGCAGCTCGGCGTTATGGACCTCACTTCCATTTTGCTTTGTCGTGACGGGGGCTTACCCATTCGAGTGTTTAACATGAATAAAGATGGCGGGTTACGGCGTATTGCTTTGGGTGAAGAGGTAGGAACCCTAATCGATAATGGTTAAATAAGAGGTAGATGCCAGTAGGAGGAAGACTGATGTCTCAACAGGTGATCAAAGCGGCTGAGCAGCGCATGCAGAAGGGAATCGATGTTTTTAAACAAGAAATGGCTAAATTGCGTACTGGGCGAGCGCATCCTAGTATCTTAGAACAGGTGCGTGTTGATTATTATGGAAATGAAACACCCCTGAGCCAAATTGCCAGTATTAATGTAGGAGATGCCCGGACGCTCTTAATCTCCCCCTGGGAAAAGAAGCTCATTCCGGTGATTGAAAAGGCCGTTTTAAACGCGGGTCTAGGTTTAAACCCAGTCACCTCAGGCGAAGTCATTCGTGTTCCCATGCCGCCCCTCAATGAAGAAAGACGTAAAGAACTCATTCGGGTTTTACGAAACGAGGCTGAAACAGCCCGTGTTAGTATTCGAAATATCCGTCGTGATTCCAATACCGAATTTAAGGGCCTCCTCAAAAATAAGGCTCTGACTGAAGATGAGGAAAGGAGATTAACTGAGCAAATGCAAAAGCTAACGGATAAATATATTGCGGAAGTGGATCAGTTATTAACCTCGAAAGAAACTGACTTAATGGCAGTTTAAGCTGAAGCGAATGCCTAATTCTTCTGGCCTACATAAGCATTCAAAAAAACTACCGCGACATCTTGCCATTATTATGGATGGGAATGGTCGTTGGGCAGGTAAGCAATTGCTGCCCCGCGTAGGCGGCCATCGAGCAGGCGTGGATGCCCTACATCGAATTGTCAAACATTCCATCGAGCGTGGCATCGAAATTTTGACACTTTTTGCTTTTAGCAGTGAAAATTGGCGTCGTCCTATTTATGAAGTCAATTTTCTCATGGATCTTTTTTTGAATATGCTCGAAAATGAAATTCAAAAATTACAAGAACAAGATATACAGCTTCGGATTATAGGTGATAGCGCTCAATTTAACGAAAGATTGCAGGCCCAAATTGTGAAAGCACAGCAGGATACAGCGGAAAACAAAGGCTTAAAACTAGTCATTGCTGCTAGCTATGGTGGGCAGTGGGATCTAACGCAGGCCATGAAAAAAATAGGACAGGAAATTGAAAAAGGAAGCTTATCCAGTGAGGCTATCTCTCCTGAATTGATTACCTCTAAACTGGCTTTAGGCGATCTACCTCCTCCAGATCTTTTTATTCGGACCAGTGGAGAACAGCGAATCAGTAATTTTTTGCTCTGGGACCTCGCTTATACTGAATTATATTTTACAGAGGTCTTGTGGCCAGATTTTAATGAAGTAGAATTAGATAGGGCACTAGCTTTCTTTGCCGGCCGGGAAAGGCGTTTTGGTTGTACCAGCGAACAATTAAAAGTGAGGGATTATGCTTAAATATCGTGTGATAACGGCAATCGTATTGATGCTTGCATTCTTAGGGACGCTTTTCTTTGCGACGCCGCCAGTATTCTGTGTTTTTACAGAAATAGTGGTTCTATGGGGTGCTTGGGAATGGACGCTTTTAATGGGAATGAAGCAGCTTCGCCCTCGGCTTTTTTATGTACTGCTCTTATTTGTCCTGATGCAAGGCATTTTCTTTATCTCGGTGCCCATACTCGTTTGTGAGTATTTTTTCTATCTTAGTTTTTTCTTTTGGCTTCTAATGATTCCTTTAATAGGCTTGTATCCTCGCGCCTTATTTTGGAAAAATTCGTTTTTCTGTCAAGCTGCGATGGGACTGTTTGTGCTGCTTCCCTGCTGGTTTGCTGTTAATTTTATTCGCATTGTTAATATGAATGGTCAATATTTGCTTTTGTATTTATTTATCTTGGTTTGGAGCGCTGATATTTCAGCCTATTTTATTGGGAAAAAATGGGGTAGAAGGCTACTTGCACCACAAGTGAGCCCCGGTAAGACCTACCTGGGGGTCTGTGCGGGCATCTTAGCTTCTTTGCTAATCACCGCTGTGACCCTCGCTTGGTTTAAGGTGCCTTATTCAATCTGGCCTTATACCCTTGGCCTTACCCTTCTAACGGTTGTCTTTTCTGTCGTCGGAGATCTTTTTGAAAGCATGTTTAAGCGTAGTGAGAACCTCAAGGATTCTGGTAAACTCTTACCGGGACATGGCGGCCTCTTAGATAGGATAGATAGCTTGAGTGCTGCGGCTCCTGTTTTTACGCTGGGTGCTATTATTTTAAGCCGCTTAACAGCCTAGAAATTTGAAATTATCCCGATTTTGAGAGAAGATCAGCTTCTTCTCTCAAGCGGAGTGATTTCAGTGCAATATGGACGTTTAATATTCATCGTGACGAGAATGAGTGGTTGTGTATAAAAAATGAAAAAAGTTATCTTAACGATACTGCTATTCCTTTTGCTCATCCCTGCTTGGGCCAATGAATCCTTCCGCTATCATGAGATTGAGATTCAAGGCTTGCAGCGAATATCGCCTGCTACAGTTTATCATTATCTTCATTTAAAAAAAGATCAAAACCTTTCTTCAGGACAAACGAGTAAACTGATTCGGGAACTATATAAAACTGGCTTCTTCGAACATATTGCTCTTGCTCGCAGAGACAATACGCTTATTATTAAGGTCAAAGAACGTCCTATTATCGGCTATCTTAAAATATCTGGAAATTCAGCAATTTCGACAGAGCGCTTGAATACTGTTATGAAAAGCGTCGAGATTGTGGAAGGACGAATCTACAATCCAGCAATGTTAGAAAGAATAAAAAAGAGCCTATTAAATCAATATTACCAACTAGGCTACTATAATGCGCATATTGATGTCGATCTTGTGCCTTTATCAAATAACCGCATTTCAATAACAATTAATATTTCAGAAGGTTTAATTGCTAAAATTAGAGGGATTCATATCATTGGTAATCAGGTTTTTAGTGAGCGACAATTGCAAAAGCAGTTAAGCATTTCTCAACCGAATTTACTGACCTTTTTAACGCAGGAAGACCGTTATTCAGAAGAAAGATTAGAAGAGAGCCTCGAAAAATTACGAAATTTTTATCTAGATCATGGCTATCTCCAATTTAAAGTGAGATCAGCTCAGGCAGAAATCACACCGGATAGAAAATCTATCTTCGTGGTGATTACCATTGAGGAAGGCCAAGCTTTTTACGTGAAGGGATATAAGCTTTCCGGACAGCAATTACTTCCTGAAGCTGAGTTAGAGAAAAAACTTGCCCTTAAACCCGGCATGCTTTTTTCTCGTCAAGCAGTGCTTGATAGCGAAAAGGCTATTACCGATGCTTTTGGTGATCTTGGATATTTATTTGTGAGTGTGTCGGTTGATCCCAAAGTAGATGAGGCTAAAAAACAAGTCTTTTTAGATTTTAAAATTACGCCTGGCAAGCGAGTGTATTTGCGTCATATTTCTTTTTCGGATAATCACAGAACCAATGACGAGGCTTTGCGACGAGAGGCCGTTCAGTTTGAATCCTCTATTGCGACCACCTCGCATCTGGAAGAAACGAAACATCGCTTAATTTTATTGCCCTACATAAAAGATGTGCAAATGTCAGTTAAACCTGTTCCTCAAACAGATGATCAGGTAGACGTTAATTATAAGGTAACAGAAGATAATTCAGCCCAGGCTTCGATCACAGCAAGCTATTCGCTAACAGATCGCTTGGGTTTTGGTTTGGGGCTGAACCAAAAGAATTTCTTTGGTACCGGCAATACCCTTGGCATTAATTTTACCGAGAACCATTACGAGAAATACTATAATCTTTCCTATAGCAATCCCTATTACACCCTCGATGGTATTAGCCGCGACCTCAATATTTATGCTTCGCGAGTTAATCCCTCGGGAGCTAATTTAGCCAAGGCCTATACCTCAAATGATTTTGGCGCATCGGTAACCTACGGTGTTCCAATTGGACAAGAGAAAGGCGTTCTCAGTCGTCTCTTTTTTGGTTTTGGCTATGAAGATACCCTGATTCACTTAACTGCACAGCCAACGGCACAGGTTACAGATTTTACCAATATTCATGGACGACATTTTCAGCAGCTTCATCTGCACGGCGGTCTCGCACGAGATAGTCGAGATAAGGCTATTTTTCCAACGAGGGGTGCCATTCAAAAATTATTTGTAGATGCATTTGCACCACTTGCTCAGGGCTCTCTGAAGTACTATCAATTTAACTATGAGGGAAGATTGTATTATCCCCTTGCGCATGGTTTTGTTGGTACGGGGCGAGCTTTGCTTGGCTATGCGAATAGTTTTGAAGGCATTAATCACTATCCCTTTTTTAAGAATTATTATGCCGGTGGTTTTGAGAGTGTGCATGGCTACGAAGGGAATACTCTCGGTCCTCGGGATTCTAACGACAATCCTTTTGGAGGCAATATCTTAACAGTGGGGGGCTTAGGACTGGTTATCCCCAACCTGGTTTCTGATAGTGTGCGCACGCTTGCCTTTTTAGATGCAGGTAATGTATTTAGTGGGACGAATAACCGAAAATATGGCGGACAAAGCACGGGGTCGGGACCACTGCGCTATACTGCCGGCCTTGAAGTAGATTGGCTTGCGCCTATGGGCTTTGCAATTGGCTTTAGTTATGCCAAGCTCTTAAATCGTCAACCCGGTGATAAAGATCAGAGATTTCAGTTTTCCCTCGGTGCAAATTTAGGGTAGAATCATTAGCTGTCTCGGTTCGGTTCTGTCCTTTTTCTGGACGAAAGACGAGAAGGAGTTTGTAGGGCTAGCAGGTTCTTGCTTTTGCAGAGCTGAGGTTGGGAGTCTGTCTTATAGGATTTTAACAATATAATTGGAGAAAGTTATGAAACATAAAATACTTGCTTTAGTGGGTTCAGTTCTTTTAGGAATGGTTCCAATGTATTCAGCTTTTGCTGCTGATGCAAGCCAGCCCTCATTAAAAATTGCGGTTGTGAATGTACAACAAATTTTACAACAATCAGCCAGAGTGACTGATCTAAGCAAAAAATTAGAAGACCAATTTAAGCCACGTCAGCAAAAACTCAGCGATCAGCAAAAAAGTCTTCAGGATGAAGTGGATAAGCTGAAAAAAGATTCTTCTACCATGGCTCAGAAAGATCGAGATAATTTACAGAAGAAGGTCGAATCAGATCGAGCGGCGCTTGTTAAACAAGTTGTTTCCTATCAGCAAGACTTGAATAAAGAACAAAGCCAGATTATGCAAGGCTTATTAAGCGACTTAAATGGCATCGTTTCCGGAATTGCCAAAAAGAGCAACTTTAACCTTGTTCTTGATGCCCAAGCGGTGGTCTATGCGCCAGATAGCACTGATATTACTAAGCAAGTCAGTGATCAGTTTAATAAGAAGTAGTATTTTAACTCCCCTTCTTTCAGGCCTCATTCCCGCCAAAGCGGGAATGACTTTTTCTAACTTAAAAACCGTGAGTTCTCATGTCCTATAGCTTAATCGAACTGACCAAAGACTTGGATGTGGTTATTCAGGGCGATCCAGCGTGCCGTATTCACGGAGTAGCCACCTTGAACCAGGCGCAGGCCGGCGAGCTTGCCTTTTTAAGCAATCCGCTCTATAAAAAATATCTGCCTGCTACACAGGCTTCAGCAGTTATCCTCTCACCGGAGGATGCAAAGAATTGTCTAGTGAATGCCCTTGTTTGTAAAAATCCCTATTTTGTCTATGCGCGAATAGCCCTTTTTTTTGAAAAAAAGATAAAACCAGAACCCGGCATTCATCCCACTGTTGTGATGGGAAAAAATTGTCTCATTGATCCGAGTGCAAGTATTGGTCCTCATTGTACCTTGGGGGAAGCGGTTAAAATTGAGGCAAAGGCTATTATTGGGCCTGGCTGTGTGATAGGCGATCATTGTGAAATAGGGGAGGGTACAGAGCTTCATGCAAAAGTAATTCTCTACCATCAAGTGTTGATTGGAAAACGGGTGCTGATTGCTTCGGGAACAGTGGTGGGCAGTGATGGCTTTGGCTTTTCCAAACACCAGGGCGTGTGGCACAAGGTTCCGCAAATTGGAAGAGTTGTGGTGGAAGATGAGGTAGAAATTGGTGCCAATTGCGCTATTGATCGCGGAGCTATTGAGGATACAGTTATTGAGAAGGGAGTGAAATTAGATAATCTCATTCAAGTTGGACACAATGTACGTATTGGAGAACATAGCGCGATAGCCGGCTGTGTGGGTATAGCTGGTAGTGCGATTATTGGCAAGCATTGCTTAATTGGCGGCGGTGCTGGTATTGGAGGGCATACCAGGATAGTAGATAATGCTGCGATTACGGGCATGACGGCCGTAACTAAATCTATTCGTGAGCCCGGTATCTATTCTTCCGGTGTGGGCGGGCTGGTGACCAACCAAGAGTGGCGCAAGCATAGCGCTCGTGTTCATCAATTGGCTCGTTTAATTGAGCGAGTTAAACATTTAGAAGAAGCTCTTAGTAAATTCATGGGAGAAACCTCATCATGAAATCGGTACTCGATATTAATGAAATTTTAAAACATCTTCCGCATCGTTTTCCTTTTTTATTAATTGATCGCATTATTGAATACAATGAAGGAAAGTCCTTAGTTGCAATTAAAAACGTCACCATTAACGAAGCTTTTTTTACGGGGCATTTTCCGCAGCGACCCGTGATGCCCGGTGTTTTAATTCTTGAGGCTTTAGCGCAGGCAGGCGGCGTGCTTGCTTATAAGTCAATCGGTTTGCTTCCTGGTGAAGAGGGTAGTCCCTTGTTTTTGTTAGCCGGAATTGATCATGCTCGTTTTCGACGCGTGGTTGAACCCGGCGATCAATTGCGCTTAGAGGTTGTTTTTATCCGTACTAAACGCGGAATTTGGGTTATTGAGGGCAAGGCTTTTGTCGACAGTGAATTGGCATGCTCTGCTGAATTATTGAGTGTACAGAGAGGGTGATATCGTGATACATCAAACAGCTATCATTCATCCAACAGCGCGTATCGGTCAGAATGTTACGATTGGACCATGGACGGTGATTGGAGAAGAGGTTGAAGTTGGCGAAGGAACTTGGATTGGTTCCCATGTTGTTATTCAGGGTCCAACCAAAATGGGGCGTTATAACAAGATTTATCAATTTTCCTCGATAGGAGAAAGCCCGCAAGATAAAAAATATCAAGGCGAAGAGACCTATTTAGAAATTGGTGATCATAATGTCATTCGCGAGTTTTGTACCTTGAATCGTGGTACAGCGCAAGACAAGGGTTATACGCAGATTGGCAATCATAATCTGTTTATGGCTTATGTCCATATTGCACATGATTGTGTGATTGGTAATCATACCATTTTTGCGAATAATGCCTCCTTGGCCGGACATGTCCAAGTAGGCGACTATGCAAATTTAGGCGGTTTTGTCGGCATTTTCCAATTTTGTCGTTTAGGGGCTTATAGTTTCACAACGGGTGCTTCGGTTGTTGTCAAAGATGTTCCGCCTTTTTTGAAGGTCTCAGGACACTATGCCAAACCCTATGGTTTAAACTCTGTCGGTTTAAAACGCCGCGGTTTTACCGATGAAGTACTCACTCAACTCAAGCGCGCCTATAAAACAATTTATCGCAAAGGCTTGACCATGAAGCAGGCAGTTGAAGAACTAAAGCAGATGACACAATGCCTTGAAATAGAGCAACTGATTCAGTTCATTGAAGCCTCGAGCTCTGGGATTGTTCGCTAAAGTATGACTCTCTCTATTGGCATTGTCGCGGGTGAAGCTTCTGGAGATCTGCTGGGTGCGGGCCTGATGAAAGCGCTGAAGCAATTGCATCCCGCTCTCTCTTTTAGCGGTATCGGTGGCAGAGCGATGATCCAAGAGGGTTTCCATTCTCTTTATCAGCTTGATGAGCTTGCAGTGATGGGTATTATTGAACCTCTGCGTCGCTTACCTCGTCTCCTGCAGATCCGCCGTCAGCTATATCGACATTTTTCAAACAATCAACCCGCAGTTTTTATCGGTATTGATTCTCCCGATTTTAATCTTAGTTTAGAATTAAAATTACGCCGTCAAGGGATCCCCACAGTACATTACGTCAGTCCCACCGTATGGGCTTGGCGACAAAAACGTATTTATAAAATTGCGCGTGCTGTCGATTTAATGCTGACCTTGTTTCCCTTTGAAGCCGCCTTCTATCAAAAACATCAGGTAGCGGTTCAGTTTGTCGGCCATCCTTTGGCAGATAGGCTTGCTATGCAGGTAGATCAAGCGGCGGTGAGAGCAGATCTGGGGATAGCAGAGAAAGCACCGGTTCTTGCTTTGTTACCCGGTAGCCGACGACAAGAAATCCAGCATCTGGCTCAGGCTTTTCTTGAAACAGCGCTTTTGTGTCAACAAGCCAAGCCCGAGCTACGTTTTATCACTTCTGCTATTAATCAAGAAAGAGAGCAAGAATGGCGTGCCTTGCATCAGCAGCTAGCGCCAAAACTAGCTCTCGAATTTTATCTTGGCCGCTCTCATGAGGTGATGGCTGCAGCGGATGCAATACTTGTCACCTCGGGAACAGCCACGCTCGAGGCTATGCTACTCAAGCGGCCCATGGTCATTGCTTATCGCACTTCAGCCTTTAATTTTTTCTTGGCCAAGCATTTGATCAAAACGCCCTTCATTGGTTTGCCTAATTTATTGGCACAAGAAGAATTGGTTCCTGAGTTCATCCAGGACGCAGTTCATCCGGAGACCATGGCTAACTCATTACTCACTTATTTTTCTTGTCCAGAAAAAACCTTCTCCTTACAACAAAAATTCACGACCCTACACCAGCAACTGTCCCAAAACGCGGATTTACAAGCAGCTCAGGCGGTATTGGAGTTAATTAGGCGAGAGTAGTTTCTTTCTTACTTTTAAGATTTAAAATTCGATGCTGTCTTTCATAAGGCAATTGCAAAATAAAGCAGGCTCCTTTCTCTGGGCCTTCACTGCTTGCAATCAGTGAGCCACCCATTTCATCTGCAGAAATAGCTGAACTATGCAGTCCAAAGCCATTCCCATATCTTTTAGTCGTATAGCCATAGGAAAACACCCGTGTCAAATTCTCTGCAACAATGCCGACCCCAGTGTCTGAAATTTGAATGGTGAAGGTATGGGCGCTATGATTGGTAGCAATAGTAATGCGTTTTTTATCGTGACCAGAATCAATAATTGAATCCTTAGCGTTATGAAATAAATTGACTAAAATTTGTAAGAGTTTTACCTTATCAACCAATACAGGTTTGAGTGTGGTGTAATTCCGCTGTATGTCTATCCCTAGACTGGGATTTTCTTCAATACCCACAATTAAAAGAGCCTCTTCAATTATTTTTTCAATCTCCTCTAGTTGTACTAGCTCAATGGCACGGCTAAAGTCTTGTTGAGTAGAAATAATATGCTTAATATGATCAATGTTTTTATTGAGCGCGGAGGTCTCTTTGAGTAGCGCTTCTCTTTCAGCTTGCCAATATTCTGACAAGGAGGCAATAAACTCAGGTATCTTTGCTGCTCTGGGATCATTTTTAAAAAAATCAGCTAAATGATCTTTGTTATCATGAATCAAGCTACTGAAATTAACTAAGGCGGCGAGCTTGGATTGCGCTATCTTTTCACTAATTAGCGAAGAAGAGACATTCACGCTATTTAATACATTCCCTACATTATGCAATACCGTCGTAGCAACTTCTGCCTTTCCTGCTTGTCTTGCCGTTAATAATAATTGTTGATTGAGTGATTCTTTATAAGTGGAAGCAAATAGTGCGATAGCTAAAATAACAATCGTGATGCCGGCAATACTAATACTCATGATTTCAGGGCTGAGATCCGCGCCCTTTAAGAGCATAGGAGTAACATTATTATTAGTAAAAACAGCAGCAGCCATGCCTGTATAATGCATGCCACAAATTGCCGTACCCATGATAAAAGCACTGACGCATTTTAAACGAAAACGAATCGAAGCGACTACTTCAGTACTTTTCAGAGCAAGCCACAGGGCAGCTTGTGAGGCAATAGTAGCAATAATGAGGGACAGAATAAATAAACTGGGTAAATATTGGATGGTCATATTCACTTTCATCGCTTCCATGCCCGTATAATGCATAGCTGCGATGGCAAATCCCAAAACAATGCCACCGAAGAGAATATGAGAAAGTAGTAGGGATCGCTTTTTTAGTAAAGATAAAGCAAAATACGAGGCAATAATAGCGACCACCATCGATAAAGCAGTGTAAAACGAATCATAAACAACAGGCATGTGGGGCATCGAAAAGGCGAGCATGCCAATAAAGTGCATAGACCAAATGCCGGCACCCATAGCAAAGGCACCGCCAATAACCCACAAATTGATACTTAAGTTGGTATTATTCAGATCTCTGATGCGACTGGTAATATCTAAGGCGAGGTAGGAGGCAAAGGTTGCTACTAAATAAGACAGTGCAACGAGACGTAGATCATAGCTTCCATGGATTTGATCTACTGGAATGGGCCCAGTCAAAAAATAATGGTTAAGCATGTTGTCTCCCCTATTCCACCTTTTCCGGAATTGGTTTGGCTTTGACTAGTAATTTATTCATATCATCAATAGATAAAGGCTTGCTAAAATAAAAACCTTGAATTTCATCGCATTTTTGTTTTTTCAAAAATTCTAATTGATTATGTGATTCTACGCCTTCTGCTAATACTTCTAAGTTGAGATTTTTAGCAACGGCAATGATGGCTCGAATAATTACCTCGTCATCGAGTTCGGATTGAATATTTTGAATAAAGGAACCATCTATTTTTAAACGATCCAAGGGCAGCTTTTTTAAATAGCTTAAACTCGAATAGCCCGTTCCAAAATCATCAATAGCAATGGCGACACCTAGTTTTTTTAATTCTTTGATCGTCCTTACAATTTCGGCACTGCTCACGATGATATTTTCAGTTAATTCTAATTCAAGATATTTTGGATCTAAGCCGGATTCAGTCAAAGCATTTTTAACAACAGTCACAATGTTAGCTTGTTTTAACTGCTGGGCTGTCACGTTAATCGCAACTCGAATAGGATCAAAGCCAGCATCCTGCCAGGCTTTATTTTGCTTACAGGCAGTTTTGAGCGCCCATTCACCCATCGCTATAATTAAGCCTGTTTCCTCAGTTAGGGGAATAAAATCCATAGGTAAGATGAGACCTTTTTGTGGATGCCTCCAGCGAATCAAGGCTTCGACAGCAATCAGTTTTTCACTCGTCAAATCAAACTGAGGTTGGTAGACCAGAAAAAATTCATTATTATTTAAGCCTTGGCGAATTTGCATTTCTTTATCTAATTGCTCTAAACATTTTTTATTCATTTCAGTAGTGTAAATTTTAAAATTATTGGCACCGGCTTCTTTGGCTTGATACATGCTGGTATCGGCATTGCGCAGAAGAACATCAGCGCTATTACCATCGCGCGGATAAAGGCTGATACCAATACTGGTTGTAATGGTGAGGGGTCTTCCTTCTATGTTATAAGGTGTTTGGAAGAGCGATAAAATTTGGTTGGTTTTTGCAATGACCTCTTCGGTGGATTGTATATCTTTCAACAGAATAACGAATTCATCACCGCCTAGGCGGGCAAGAATATCTTGAGCTTGTAGAGCCGTTTGAGTTCGGGCAGCGATTTCTTGTAATAGGGTATCACCGGCAGCATGCCCTAGGCTGTCGTTTATCAGTTTAAATCGATCCAAATCAAGAAACAGCAAAGCAAAAATTTTATTGTTCTCTGAAGACCATTTAATGGCCTCACGAATTTTATCGAGTAACATGACTCGATTCGGTAAATTGGTTAAATAATCATGTGTAGCTTGATGTTTTAATTGTTGTGTCTTGTCTTCAATCTGACTCACGAGTGAGGCGGTAAATTCTTTTCTCTCCTGCATGAGCTGCCATTTTTTAGTCAGTGCGCAGGCTAGTTGTCTCACTGAAACAGTATCAAAAGGTTTCTTCAGTATCAGTAAATTATCTTTTTTCCCTAAATTTTCAACCGTCTCTTCCCAAGAATAATCAGAAAACGCTGTACATATAACAATCTGAATATCAGTATCAGCCTTCCATATTTGTTTAATCGTTTCAACACCATCCCAGCCTGGCGGCATTCTGATATCAACAAAAGCAAGTGAATAAGGTTTTTGTTCCTTTATTCCTTTTTTAATCCGTTCTAAACCTTCTTGGCCTTGAGAGGCCGTATCAATTTGAAAAGGGGGCAAGAGCGGCGAGGGTGCTTCTATTACTTCACCAAAAAGATCTTCGCTTAAACTAACTAGGGAAGAAGGAGCCGTGGTAGCTAAGATTTTGATAAAATCATTGTGAATTGAAGGATTGTCATCAATGATCAGTATGCGAAAGGTTTCGTTTTTATCCATACCTTAATTATATAATACTAGGAAATAAAACTCATTCCCGCCAGTCATTATTTTACCTTAAATTATAATTTTGTCGATAATATAAACATCCTTTTCTAAAGAGAACAAATTTCTTGCTATAGTCTTTGACTCACATAATAATCAACAACTCTGTACGGTACGAAAATCATTTTTGTCATTCTGAGCGTAGCTTTGTCATTCTGAGCGCAGCGAAGAATCTGAAT
>CAYXNR010000050.1:0-17127 GCA_964466595.1 uncultured Coxiellaceae bacterium
AAATAGAGAGTGGACAATTTTTGTGCCTTAAGGTGGCACTTGACCCCTATACGTTAGCTCCCAGTCTCGCTTAAAAACTTGCAAGAGTTTTTTGAGTACGGCTGGCTCATCCACTAAAACAGAGAGTTCGCGGTTTTTATCCAAAGAGGGGGAAGTAAAATTAATTGAACCCAATAAAGCAAGTTTCTGGTCAACAATCACTACCTTGGCATGAATCAGAAGCTCGTGATCAAAAGCAAATTGTACACCGGCCTTTTGTAGATAACTCCATTTTTTACTAGAGAGCGAATCTGAAGTGAGCACCTGAACTTTTACGCCTCGCCGAGCAGAATTTGCTAGCGCACCAACCACCTCATAATCACTTAGACTAGGCGCATACAGTTGAAGCGTTGATTTTGCCTGGTTGATCAAATTGATGATTTTTTTACGGCTCTGATCCGGACTCCACACTAAATGCCTAGACTGCGGAGTCACTTTCTGATTTTGCCAGTCGGCATTAAATACCCGCTGAATTTCTTCTACCATTGCGGGATCTTTTATAAGCAAACCAAAATTACGTTCGCTTTGAAAACTAGAGCGCGTGAAATTGAAAGTAAGAACCAGAGCAAGATGTTGATCAAGTATGAGCGTTTTTTGATGTAGCAAAGCACCGCGGGCAAAAGCTACATTCAGATGAGAAGCAGAAAAACGCGAAATGACTAGTTTATTTTCATCTACATTTTTATAAGGAAAATGTTGCAATAAGATCCGAACTTTTTTCCCCTCTTCCTTCGACTGAATCAAGGCTTGCATGAGAAGGGGATCAGTAAAACCATAGATAGCTAAATCAATAGTGGCCTCTGCCTCCTGGATGGCTTGAAGAAGCGGTTGCCTACCTTGATCGGGTTCAATAATTAAGGTATTGCCAGCAAAAGCAGAAAAAATGAAAAAATAAAGCAGTGCTGGAAAAATGTAAGGCCTGCGTCTCTCCAACCTATTCAACAAGAGATCTACCAGCAAAAGCATGTGCTAAGGTTCCGTCGTCAATAAATTCCAGTTCACTGCCAAGGGGAACACCGTGTGCAATACGGGTTACTTTAATATGCGAATATTGTTTGGCTAAGTCTGAAATATAATGAGCTGTTGCTTCGCCTTCAACAGTAGGATTGGTTGCCAAAATGACTTCTGTTACTGTTTTTCGTGCAAGGCGCTGCACTAAGTCCGGCATGCCTAACTTATCTGGACCAATACCATCAAGGGGTGATAAATACCCCATCAACACAAAGTAATAGCCCTTAAAAAGGCCTATCCGTTCAATCATCATCATGTCGCTAGGATTTTCAACAATACAGAGCAAGGCTGCGTCACGTCGTGGTGAAGAACAAACCTCACAAAGCTCCAGTTCACAAAAAGTACGGCACAGCCGACAATGGCCAATAGCCTCCATCGCCAAAACAAGCGTTTCTGCAAGCTGTTTGCCGCCCTGTCTGCCACGAGTCAGCAATTGAAAAGCCATGCGTTGCGCTGTCTTCGGGCCAATGCCAGGCAAACAACGCAAGCTTTCAATAAGTTCTTCTAGAAGAGGGCTAAAACGCATGAGCTGCCTTACTTCGTGTCACCATCCGTTAGATTATCCGGCAGTTTAATACCAGCCAAACCTGATACCTTATCCCGCATATGTCTTTCTATTTTATCAGCCGTATCATTAATCGCCGATGCAATTAAATCCTCTAGAAAGGATTTGTCCTCTTTCATTACGCTGCTATCTAGTACAACACGACGCGCATAATGATGACCAGTCATGGTAATTTTTACCAGTCCACCGCCAGCTTGGCCGGTAATTTCTGTTTCCATCATTTGTTTTTGCATATCTTGTAGCTTCTTTTGCATCTCTTGAGCTTTTTTAATGAGCTCAGAAAAGCCCGGCTGTTTATCGTCTGTGGTTTTATTCATAAAGAACTCCTAATTAGACGCGCTGATTTTAACAAATTTACTCCCCAACCTCCAATGATTGCAAATCCAAGGTGGCATTAAATAAGTCTTTGATTTTTTGCACACCGGGGTCTTGCTGCATCGACTCGAAAGCAAGCGCCTGGCGTTGTTTGTTTTCGCGCTCGTGTTGCTTGGCTGGTGAGTTCACCTCGTCTTCAGTAATGCGAATAGTGAGGCCTAAGCTCCTGTTAAAATAGCGACTGAGCGCTTGTTCGATACGCTCGACTAACTTCGCGCTCATCATTGACTGGTAACTAGCAGCCAGAATTAAGCCTACTCGCTGGTCTGTTAGGCTTTCCATTTTGCAATTGAGTGCCAAAGCATAGGCCACACCAGTTAAACCTAATTGAGGCAGGAGCTCAGACCATTTTGGAATGGTTGCTAAACTCTCGGCTGGCTTGCTTTCTTTATTCTTTTCTTTATTCTCTTCTTTATTCTTTTCCTTATTCTCTTTGCTAAGCGTCTGCACCGGTGAAGGCAGTTTTTCTTGAGCTGCCTTGAAGGGTTTAAAAGCCAGCATCCGTAAGATCAACATTTCAAAACCCTGAGCAGCTGAAGGCGCCAAAGGCAGGTCTTTTTGCCCAAGAAGCGCGATTTGATAATACAGTTGAATTTCTTCTGCGGAAAACTGGCCTGCTAAGGTTTGAGTCATTTCATTTGGCAGCTGCGTTGGCACGACCTGAAATACCGCTGCTTGATGCAAGCAGAGAATCAGCTCCGCCAACACCTGCTGATAATCCGGTGCGCTCTGTTGTAAATCAGCCAAAACAGTAAATAACTGTTTGCCATCGCGTTTCGCCAAAGCCTGCAGCAAGCGAAGGACCTCAGCTGGTGCAATATAGCCCAGCATGCGATTAATATCGTTGTAGCAAAGCTTGTCCTGACAAAAAACAATAGCCTGATCTAAGAGGCTTAAGGCATCACGCAAACTACCATCAGCTGCACGCGCCAACTGCGCCAGAGCCTCGGATTCATAGCTAAGCCCCTCACTCTCACAGATACGCTGCAACTGCGCTACAATTTGTGCCGGTAAAATTTGTTTTAGGTAAAATTGCAAACAACGAGACAGAATGGTCAGTGGCAAACGCTTGGGTTCGGTGGTCGCAAAGATAAACATCACTTGAGGCGGTGGCTCTTCGAGGGTTTTGAGCAAAGCATTGAAGCTATGCCCGGAGAGCATGTGAACTTCGTCGATCAAATAAACTTTATATCGACCCTGAACCGGCGGATAGGCCACATTTTCAAGTAAATCACGTGTATCTTCTACCTTGGTGCGAGAAGCGGCATCGATTTCGTAAAGATCTAAAAATTGACCGGCCTCAATAGCGCGACAGCTGGCACAACTACCACAGGGCTTCGAACTGAGAGCAAGCTCGCAATTTAAACATTTAGCAAAAATGCGGGCTAGCGTGGTCTTGCCAACACCTCGGGTACCAGCAAAAAGATAGGCCTGATGCAAACGGTTCTTATCCAAGGCATTCATGAGAACACGGAGCACATGCTCTTGACCAACCAGATCTTGGAAGGTCCGAGGCCGCCATTTTCGTGCCAGAACTTGATAGCTCATGAAAATTGCTTCCTTGAAAAAATCAAAGCAGCCAGTCGAGCCACACCTCGGCGCCCGAATCTGCCGCTACCGTTGCTTCCTTCCGGATCTGGCGGGGTTTACAGCATATCGTCGCGAAGGAACCCAAACTAGCTGCTATTACTCTTTACTAAGCTAATACTTCTTTCTTCCCCCTACAAGCAGGGGATAGATTTGGCGGAGAGAGAGGGATTCGAACCCTCGGTACGTTTTTCAACGTACACACGCTTTCCAGGCGTGCTCCTTCGACCGCTCGGACATCTCTCCTTGGCGATCGATGTGGAGCGTAGGTTAAACCAGATTGGGCCAGAGTGCAAATGGAAGTTGGCTCCACTTAGCTGGAACGAGGAGCAGCTGCTCTTCTGTCGAGTTTAGCTGCTTCATTTTCCTTTTCGCTCACTATTTTTGCTGCTCCGACTTCTAGATCAAGATAGGGATTTCTTCTTTGCCACATCGAATATCCAGAACTTGCAAGCCCGAGGGTTCCACCGATACTCGCACCAAGCACGGCGCCCTTGGCACCGCCATAGAGAGCTGTTAAAGCCGCAACTGGACCAGCTGCAGCACCAGCCATCGCACCCAGGAAAACACCTAGGGCTGCTCCTAATAAGGCTTGCAAAATCATGCCGAGACGAGAGCTGGTGGTGAGGTAGGGTTTCATTTTTTGATGAAATGTGTCGATATGCTGAGAAGTCACCGTCAATTTTGCAACCTGTGAGGCCAAAATTTGACAATTCGAGACAAGCTCATCAGCTTTTTCAAAAGAAATTTTACCCTTTTTCCAATCGTGAAGCATTCGCGTTTTCGACTTTTCCAGCATTAATTTAAATCGTAAAAGATGAAAAGCCATAGAGGGTTGATGGAGTTTAATCGCTTCATATTTATCATTCACCTGTTTAATCGCTTGGTTAAATCTATCTTCAAAAAGAATAGCCCGTGCCTGATTTAAAACTAGCTTGTTAAGTGCTTCCCTTTCTTTTTGAGCTGATGAGACAGTCATACAATCCTCTTTTGCTATATTCAGTGTTCTTCTCAAAAAATCTCTTTTCCAAAAAGATAGTGCTGAAGCCTGATCTCTTTGGTTGATAACTAAGATACGAATTGTATTATCGGGAAGTTTGCTATTTAAATCAATTGAACTAGCTAAATTACTCTGCTGGTCCGCTTCTGACTCGCTGGAATCAAAAGTATAAACAACCACTCTAGACCTATGAGGATCAGAGGGATGATTAGCATCCTCAAGGAAAAAAAAATCCTCCTCCTTAGCTCCTTCAAGCTCTGAGTTGTTAAATTCCTTCTGCTCTTGTTTATCCTTAAGCAAAGCTGCTTTTGCCATCTCAGATCCCGTAACAGTCACTTTTACAGGAGGAAGTAAGGGTCTTACTTGTTGATGATTTTCACTCTTTTCTTCAGCAGATTTTTTTTCAAGAAAAGTACGAATGGCTGTTATAAGCGAACCTTTCATCCCTAAATTAAGAAAGCCATTGTTTTCATAGGGGGCGCGAATTAATTCTTCCCCTACTTCTATATTCATTTTTTTTATAAAAGCGCTTACTTTTTCCTTATCGATATTTTGTCCTACATTCTTAGTTTGCACTAAAAGAGAGAGAGCACCCGGCGCATGCACACTAAGCAAGTCTTGTTTGGCTTCACAATAGGCTTTTTGTTCATCGAGATCTTGTTGGCAATTAAGAACATAAATAATAATCTGGGCTCCCATATAATGATGCGCATTAACAAAGGATTCATCACTAGGTAGATCCCAAATATTCAATTCAAGATTCGTTTCTTTTAAATTGAATTGATTTGCACGAATTGTTTTCTGGTAATTAGGATAAAAACGACTATCTTTTAATCGATCAAATAAAGCCGTTTTTCCTGATCGAGGAGCTCCTATCAAAATTACTTTAACAGCTTCTGTCTGTGGCAAGACTCTTGCTCTACTTCTCGACATGCGACCCCCCGATTTTAAGTGCTTGATTTTTTAAAAATTATACAACAATAAGCCTCTGTATGGTACAAAAATCATTTTTGTCATTCTGAGCGCATTATTGTCATTCTGAGCGCATTTTTTTGTCATTCTGAGCGCAGCGAAGAATCTGTATCTCATTGATAATTCAGATCCTTCGCTACGCTCAGGATGACAATACGCTCAGGATGACAATACGCCCAGGATGACAATACGCCCAGGATGACAATACGCTCAGGATGACAATACGCTCAGGATGACAATACACCCAGGATGACAAGCGGGAGCGCATTTAATTTTTGTACCGTACAGAACAATTAAGCTTCAATTAAGCTTAAAAAAAATTATCCAGGCTGAGAACCAAGTTTAAGAGGCTGAGGAAAAGTTTCCGCAGTCAGCATTTTAGGGTGAGGAGAAGCTGCTTTTTCAACCTCTCCTTCAAAAAATGAAAATAAAGTAGCAACAATTCCTTTATTTTTAAGCTTTGGTTTTGGTTTCTGAGCTTTATTTTGCTTAGCTGCTTCAGTTTTTTGCAGCAAAGCAGCTTCTGCAAAAAAGGCTTGATTTTTTTTTGCAGGAGCAAAAAAACAGCAGCTTCGGGGAAGCTCAGCCTTTTCTTGATGTAAACTCTGAGCTGTAAACAGCTGTTCTGCAGAATCTGGCGAAATGAGCACCTCATTTCTAATAGCAACCCCTTTATCTGCTAACAAGCTGAAGACCTCGCAATAAAACGAAAGTTCTCTTAGGTTTTCATCTACGATAATCACTTCATCAAAGGCTTGTAAATCTTTTAGAAAGGCTTTTAATACCTCATGATCTTTTTTAGCTTCCAAAAAATCATCCATTCGAATGAGACTAGTGAGAAGAACAGCATGAGCCAAGCAAGACTTGCGTAATTCATTCAAAGTTTTTATTACTTCTTTTAAAAAAGGACGCCTTCTCGGATGAACATCCTTCATTGCTGCTAACATTTTAGTTACTACAGGATTTTTAATAAGTGGCGAACCATAGAAAATATTTTCTATGGTTACGCCCAGCGCATAGACCTCTGTTTGTATCGAATAGCTTAAGGTGCCTTGAAAAATAAAAATATCCGCAAGAGCAGGCCTTGCAAAATTTATTTCTGGCGCAAGATAAGCGCGCGTCCCTCTTGCACAAGCTCGTACCTTCTTTTTTCCCTCTAGCTCTAAAGCTAGTCCAAAGTCAATCAAGGTAATCTTATGATTCAGCCTGGGCTGAATCATAAGATTGTCAAGCTTCATATCGCAATGCAAAAAGCCCTGCTGATGAAGCTCATCAAGTGCTTTTGACATCTGTAGAGCCATATCTAATAAGCGAAACTCAGATAATTCAGGATCCTGCTCAAAAAAATCGATTAAGTCCTTTCCTGGAATATAAGTCATGATAATATTATATTTTCCCTCTCTTTCTATCAGGCTTCCGCTGCAAAAACCCAAAGCAGAAAGTATTTTATGCTCTAGTTTAACCTTGTTATCATTTTCTGGTGTTTGCGGACGTATAATCACCTTCAGAACCACCCATTCTCCATTTTGAATGTTTTGAGCTAATTTTACCTTTGCTGCATCACTTTCTCCGATGAGTTTATTATGTTTTTTACCCTTATAAACCGCATACAAGCTACCATCTTTTTCTTTAACGAGACCGTAAGTAGCTGCTTGGCCTTCAGGCCATAGCGACCCTTCTTCGCCCTGATCCACCTGCAGCGCAGTGTAGTGTTCGGCTATTTTTTTTCCCAAACTTTTTTTTGAATATCGCCCCAGCGTGGCAGTTGACATGATTGTCATGAGTAGGTCTTGCTCAGCTTCAGAAACTAAGCGCTTTTTTAAAGGATCGCCTAAATGTTTTAAATCCACCTTAGGAGGAATATTCGAAATTTTTATAATTTGAGCAGGCATAACTTCCCTTTAATTTTTTATGTTAATAAATGAATGAGTATCCTTTCATAAATCAAGGGCAACTTTTCTAAGTCAGCCAAGTTGACCGCTTCATTAATCGCATGAGCGCTGGCATGAGCAAGCCCCAGTTCAATTACTTCCGCACCGCTTGCTGCAATAAAACGTCCATCAGAGGTACCGCCGCCCGTCGACAGTATTGGCTTAGCGCCAGTCATTTCAAAAATTGATTTTTTAGCTACTTCTATTAATTTTCCTTGCTTGCTTAAAAAAGGTTCGCCGGATAAATTCCAAGTCAAGTCGAAGGAGAGTGGCTGTTCTTTTAAAATAGCCTCAACCCGATTTTGCAATTGAATGGCTGTTACCGCATTTGAAAAACGAAAATTAAATCGAAGTTCTAGCTCTCCTGGAATCACATTTAAAGCGCCTGTGCCTGCATGAAGATTAGAAATTTGAAAGCTGGTCGGCGGAAAAAAATCATTGCCCTCATCCCAAACAGTGGTCGTTAATTTTTGCAAAGCAGCCAGGCAGTTATGAATGGGATTGTCTTGAGTTGGATAAGCAATATGGCCTTGTTTACCATAGATGCTTAACTTCCCCTGTAAAGATCCCCGACGGCCTACACGAATTTGATCGCCTACTTGTTTTTCACTACTGGGTTCGCCAATCAGACAATAAGCTATTTTTTCTTTGCGTTTTTGCAAAATCTCAATTACTTTTTGCGTTCCATCTACACTAGGACCTTCTTCATCGGAAGTAATGAGAAAAGCAAGTGAGCCTTGCGGAGAAGGATGTGCTTTCAGAAAGCGCTCTACAGCAATCACCATTGCAGCCAAGGCGCCTTTCATATCTACCGCACCACGACCATATAAAAAACCGTCACGCTCGGTGGGTGCAAAGGGTGGTGAAGTCCAAGCAGTGGAAGGGCCGGGAGGAACAACATCGGTATGCCCTGCAAAAACAAGCAAAGGCGCTTCCTCACCCCGACGTGCCCAGAAATTATCAACCTGACCAAAGGGAAGGGCTTCTAGCTTAAAACCCAGGGGTTGGAGCCGTTCAGCTAAAATAGCATGACAGCCGGCTTCATGTGGTGTGATGGAAGGACAAGCGATTAAGGCTTTCGTAAGCTCAATCACTGACATAAGTATATTCTCTTAGCAAGTCATTGATGGATACCTTTTCTCTGGTTTTTGCATCCACCTGTTTCACGATCACAGCGCAATATAAACTATATTTACCATCGGCACTCGGTAAATTGCCGGGCACGACAACAGAACCGGCTGGCACACGGCCATAGAGAATTTCGCCAGTTTCGCGATGATAAATACGCGTGCTCTGTCCGAGATAAACACCCATGGAAATAACTGAACCTTCTTCAACAATCATCCCTTCCACAATCTCAGAACGCGCGCCAATGAAGCAATGATCTTCGATGATAGTTGGATTAGCCTGAAGGGGTTCTAAGACCCCGCCAATTCCCACGCCCCCGGAAAGATGAACATTTTTTCCGATTTGCGCACAGGAACCAACTGTCGCCCAGGTATCGACCATCGTTCCGCTATCGATATAAGCACCGAGATTAACATAGGAAGGCATGAGCACCGTGTTTGCTGCAAGATAGGCACCCTTGCGCACAATTGCTGAAGGCACAATACGAGCACCGAGTGCAGCGAAATCAGTCTCGCTGTAGTCTTGAAATTTTAAAGGAACTTTATCATAAAAACGCAGACAACCGGCTTCCAGACTTTTATTTTCGTAAATACGAAAAAACAATAAAATCGCCTTTTTGATCCATTGTTCAGTCTGCCATTGTCCTTCTCGTTTTTCTGCGACTCGCAGTCGACCCGCATCCAGTTCTGCTATGGTTTCATCAATAGCCGCCTTGAGGGGAGCAGCCACTCGCTGAGGTGATAATTCAGCCCTATTTTCATAGGCCTCTTCGATTAAAGCTTGTAAGTGGTGCATAAGTTTACCTAATCTTTATTGGCAGAAAACAGCTTGAAATCATATTGCATTCCTTATAGCATGTCACCTGTCTAAAAAAGAAATAATTTCTCAGGTCAAAAATTGGCCGCCCTACATTAAGCTCTAGCCCTAGGAGACTCATGGCCTCTTCCAAAATAGCAAGTATCAAAATTTCAAATGCCTGGCATCTTTATCTGCGTTTATTCAAGTATGTCAAACGCTATTGGTTTGCTCTCTTAACAGCCCTTCTGGCAAGCTCGGTTTATGCCGGCATCGATTCCTGGTTTGTTTATTTTTTAGAACCCCTTCTAAATAAAGGCCTCATTCAAAAAAATCAGGATTTTTTAAAATGGGCACCCCTTGTAGTACTCCTCGTTTTTATGATGCGCGGTCTAGCCAGTTTTTTTTCGAATTACAATTTAGCTTCGACTTCCCGCAATGTGATCACCGCCCTGCGTCGTGATATTTTTGTCCACCTACAACGTTTGCCGGCAAACTTTTATGATCACACGACGACAGGACAAGTCTTATCAGTAATTTTATATAGTGTCGAGCAAGTAGCCAATGCTAGTGCTGATGTACTAACCAGCGCTATTCAATCTTCTTTTTTTATTGTGGGCTTATTAATAGTCATGCTTTCCATTAGCTGGAAGCTCACCTTGTTATATTTCATTATTATGCCCTCCATTGCTTTTATTATGCGCGCTACTTCCTTACGGGTACGGCGCTTAAGTCTCAGCATTCAAAATTCCATGGCAGAATTAAATCATCGTGCCGAGGAAAATATTGAGGGATATAAAGTAATCCGCTCCTTCGATGGTCAAGCACAGGAAATTACAAAATTCGAACAGGCGCTAGAAAGAAATCGCAGTCGTGAAATGAAAGTAGTTGCCGCTCGCGCTATTAGTGTTTCCAGTGTGCAACTCGTAGCCGCCATTGCGCTATCTTTTACACTCTATGTTGCCACCCTCGATATTGCCGACTCTCTCCTGTCGACTGGCGGTTTTGTCTCGATGATTGCCGCGATGCTCGCTCTCATCAAGCCTATGAAAGATTTAACTCAAATGCAAAACAAGCTTTACCGCGGTCTTGCAGGCGCTCAAAGTGCTTTTGAATTATTAGATCAACCACCAGAAGTAGATTTGGGCAAACAGCTTTTACCACGCGCTGTTGGTAAAATTGTCTTTTCACAAGTTAATTTTGCTTATCAAAATGGCGCCGCTGTTTTACATGATATCAATCTTACTATTGAACCCGGCGAAGTGATTGCACTGGTGGGACGTTCGGGCAGTGGTAAATCAACCTTCGTTAATTTATTGCCACGCTTTTATACCAACTATAGCGGCAACATTTTCTTGGATGGACTACCTATTCAAGACTATCAACTTGCTGAGCTCCGCCGCCAGTTTTCATTGGTCTCTCAGAATGTTGTTTTATTTCATGATACGGTTGCAAATAATATTGCCTATGGGCGCCTTGGAGAAACCGTAGCAAAAGCAGAAATACAGGCAGCCGCAAAAGCAGCCCATGCTCTTTCGTTTATCGAACAACTTCCACAAGGCTTTGATACCCTGATCGGCGAAAATGGCGTCTTGCTTTCCGGCGGCCAACGTCAACGTATCGCCATCGCTCGCGCGATTCTTAAAAATGCACCTATCTTAATTCTCGACGAGGCTACCTCTTCCCTAGATACCGAGTCTGAACGCCACATTCAAAGCGCCTTAAATAGTTTAATGCGTGATCGCACAACCTTGGTTATTGCTCATCGTTTATCAACCATTGAACATGCCGATAAAATTATCGTTTTTGATCAGGGTAAGATTATTGAACTGGGAAACCATAGCGCACTCCTTGAGCAAAATGGTTATTACGCTAAGTTGCATTATCTACAGTTTCAAGATCAAAGCTTAGTTGAGCACTGATATGTCTCTTGAATCCTATTGGTATCGTCGGTCTTTGCATCCTTTATTAATTCCACTTTTGCCTTTTTCTTTGCTCTTTGGCTTGCTCAGCAATTTACGACGATGGAGCTATCGTCTTGGCCTCAAAAAATCGCAGCAGTTTGCCCTTCCCGTCATTATTGTGGGCAATATTTCTCTCGGCGGAACTGGAAAAACGCCACTGACTATCACGCTCGCAAATTATTTAAAAGAACAGGGAAAAAAACCTGGTATTGCCTTGCGGGGAGAGGGGGGTAAGAGAAAAAGCAAGCCTCTGCTTGTCGAGGCAGAGGCTGATCCTTTTGAAGTCGGCGATGAGGCTGTTTTAATTGCAAGACAGACCCAAGCTCCTGTTGCTGTCTGTATTGATCGTCCTGCTGCAGTTCAAGCACTCGTGGAAGCCGGTTGTGATGTCGTGCTTTGTGATGATGGTTTACAGCATTATCGTTTAGCTCGACAAGTGGAGATTCTAGTGATCGATGGCAGTCGATATTTTGGGAATGGCTTTCTCTTACCTGCCGGACCTTTGCGTGAATCGCCAAGGCGTTTAAAAGAAGTAGATTTTGTTGTTGTACAGAAGAAAGAGCAAGCCTTTCAGACTCAGTTCTCGAGCAGGAGCCAGTTGAACATTAAGCAACTCAAGCCTAGTAAAATAAAAAAGTCTTTTCGGATGGAACTCAAAGCAGAAGCCTTTGAAGCCACCCATTTCCCTAGAAAAATCCTGCCACTCTCTGCTTTCAGCGGACAAAAGGTGCATGCCCTTGCCGGTATCGGTAATCCACAAGGTTTTTTTGATCTGCTTACTCACTTTCAGATTGAAGTGCTTCCCCATCGCTTTCCGGATCATTATCGCTATAAAAGTAAGGACCTCAATTTTTCTGATCAACTTCCCATACTCATGACAGAGAAGGATGCAGTAAAATGCAAGAGGCTAGTCTTCGATGATTCCCTGAAGGAAAAACAATGGTTTCTTCGTGTGAATACCGAGCTCAGCCCGGATTTAAAGCAGGCTGTATTCAATAAAATTGAGGACCTAGGGAAACAATTATGAAAAATTTATTCCTTATTTTTTTAATAACAACTCTTTTTTTGCCTCTCAGCCTCTTTGCTACTGAAAATGCAGAACTTCCTATTTATACAGAACAACAAACCAGCTTTCTCATCACAGCTGAACAACCTCAATTTATTATTAAACTCAAATCTAATCCTACGACAGGCTATTCCTGGTTTTTAAAAAAATATGCTTCCCGTTATTTACAAGCTCTCGCGCATCGCTTTCAAGGTCCTGATACAAAAATGCTTGGCGCCCCAGGGTATGAGCTATGGACCTTTAAAATGAAACCCGCAGCCTTTGTTGTCCCGCTACGGACTAGCTTGAGTTTTGCTTATCTCAGACCGTGGGAAAAAAACGAGCCTAGCCCAAGCCTTGTGTTTTGGATTTCAACTAAAGGAAAATGAATTCCACCTTCATCTTTATTTTCTTTGCGTCAACCTTCCATTTTCAAATACCAAGATCACCGAGGGCGGACCACGATAAGTCAGCTCAAGGATTTCAGTCTCAGGAACTTCTGCCTTTTGACCTGCCTCTGTTTGATTAATATAGGTCGGCTTCCCACAAGCCGCTTGAACAGCTTCCTGGGTATCACCCAACTGAATTTGTCCATTCGCACAAAGCTGGGTTTGCGGCATACCGGAACCATTCACACTAATATTAATTGCCATGCCATTTTCATCAAAGGCGACCGTCAATTTCATTGTACCGGGCTTGCTCGGATCCGTCGCAACATAATAAGCCCATTCCTGGGGTTCGGTGGCTTTTTTATTATTCGAAGTTTTAGAATCCGGTTCTCCACAGGCCGCTAAAACAGTTGCGATAGAATCGCCAACATTAATAGAATTAAAATTACTAGGACAAAACCAGTCAGCCCAGGCAGAACTAAAAAAGAGAGAGCTGCTAATTAAAAGAACCACCTTAGACTTCATTCCTTGACCTCCTTTTTAAGTAATTTTACTCATTCAGCTCAACTTCGCAATAGCAAGACAGCGATAGACAGCTCCTTCCTTTTTTTGTATATTTTCTGTGATTTCCTCAGAGGTTCAAACATGGAAAAATTTAATGCACTCTATGCCCAATCCGGGGGCGTAACCGCTGTTATTAATGCAACTGCTTGTGGTGTAATTGAAACAGCCAGAAATAATAAGAATCAAATAGGGACTCTATACGCGGCCCGCAATGGTATTCTTGGTGTGCTCGAGGAAGATCTAATTGACACCAGCTATGAAAAAGACAGTGATATTGCAGGTCTGCGCCATACGCCCTCAAGCGCTTTTGGCTCCTGTCGCTATAAATTAGGTTCTATCGAAAAAAACCGCGAACAATATAAGCGACTCATCGAGGTTTTTTCAGCACATCGTATTCGCTATTTTTTTTATAATGGCGGCGGCGATTCCCAAGATACGGCTCTTAAGGTTTCACTCTTGAGCCAGGAAATGAATTATCCGCTTTCCTGCATCGGTATTCCTAAAACCATCGATAATGATCTTCCTTTCACTGACAATTCTCCTGGTTTTGGTTCAGTTGCTAAATATGTGGCTGTTTCTATTCTCGAAGCCAGTCTCGATGTTGCTGCCATGGCTTCCTCTTCCACAAAAATCTTTCTTTTAGAAGTGATGGGGCGACATAGTGGTTGGATAGCAGCTGCAGGTGGTCTTGCTGCAAAAAAAGCCGGAGATCCCCCACATCTTATTTTATTTCCTGAAATTCCTTTTCAGATTGAACCCTTTCTAGCCCGCGTACAACAAGCTGTTAACCAGCACGGTTATTGCTCTATTATTGTATCCGAAGGTGTGCGTAATCCTGATGGCAGCTTTATTGCTGAATCTGGTTTAGTCGATGCCTTTGGACATAAGCAATTAGGCGGAGCCGCGCCAGTCATAGCCAAGCTCATTAAAAATAAGCTTAATTATAAATATCATTGGGCTGTTGCTGATTATTTACAGCGTTCAGCACGTCATCTTGCTTCTCGAACCGATGTCGAACAAGCTTACGCGCTAGGAAAGGCCGCAGTTGAATTAGCCCTGGCCGGAAAAAATGCCATACTTCCTATTATCGTTCGTGAGAAAAGTTCACAATATAGTTGGTCTATTGGAGAAGCACCCTTAGAAAAAGTAGCCAATGTCGAAGTTGCTCTGCCGCGTCATTATCTTACAGAAGATGGGTTTGGAATTACGGAAGCCTGTCGGGCCTATTTGTTACCCTTGATTCAAGGAGAAGACTATCCTCCCTATGTAAACGGTCTACCTGACTATGTTAAATTGATGAACAAGCCAGTAGAAAAAAAACTACCAGCCTTCCTGCCAGTCTCCTTGGGCCAGGCTTAGTATTCTGAGTGTCATTAGGTTTTCATTCAATCAAACGAAGATGCGGCTTTCCCTTGGCTTCTTGGGAAAAAGCAGAATCGAGGCCGCCACTGCTGTTGCTACTTCTCTCTTCCTCAAAGAATTCATCATCCTCATAATCAAAATACATACCTTGCTTATTTTCTTCTGCATAAACAGCTAGCACCGACTTCACAGGTACAGAAATAGTTTGAACACTGCCTGAAAACGAGGCTCTGAATTCGACCTTGTCATAGCGAACAGCTAGGTCTCGTATAGCCTCAGGTGAAATATTAAAAACAATTTCGCCATTTTCAATGTGTTGATCAGGCACCTCACAGCCAGGATGATTAGCATTGATTACTAAAATAGGTGTACAGCGACTATCGACAATCCAATTATAAAAAGCACGTATTAGATATGGTTTATTTGATAGCATCTTAATCCCTTATTAAGCTATTGCTTTTTTTCGAATTTCACGCTCTATTTCACTGAGACTTAATTGGAAGGCATCACGTTTAAACAAACGCTCCGCATAACGTAACAAAGGCTTAGCCTCAGCACCTAATTCAATACCCCAGGTTGATAAGCGCCACAGAATGGGAGCTAAACAGCAATCTACTAAGGTAAATTCCTCAGAAAGAAAATAAGAGGATCCAGAAAAGAGAGGCATTAATTGAAGAAAACAAGTTCGCAACTCCTTAGCCGCAAGCTTAACCTCATTCGCCTTTCCCTGTTCGAGCTTTTTAATGATAGCACTCCATTCCCGGTCGATGCGGTGTATCATGAGACGAAGTCTTGCACGAGCGACAGGATAAACAGGTAGCAGAGGAGGATGCGGAAAGCGCTCATCTAAGTATTCCATGATGATATTGGTATCGTAAAGCGCTAAATCTCGATCGACCAAGGTGGGAATACTACCGTAGGGATTTAACTCTAATAAATCTTCTGATTTTTCCCTACCTTGTGGATTGGTATGAATAGCCTCATAAACCACGCCCTTCTCAGCCAAAGCAATACGAACCCGATGACTATAGACATCAGAATGACCTGTATACAAAAGCATGACTGATCGTTTATTAGTGGCTACTGCCATTACAAAAACCTCACTGATCTTAGGGCAACAGAAAATAAAAAAATTTAAGCCGGCTTGCTTTCATTCGTCCTTGAATTGGCTGGGGGACTAGGATTCGAACCTAGGTTAGCGGAGTCAGAGTCCGCTGTCCTACCACTAGACGATCCCCCAACATTTCCACTAAAGTGGGTTCGAAAAAAAGAACCTAGCGCTTCGAATATTGTGTTCCTTTACGTGCCTTATGTTTTCCTACTTTCTTACGTTCAACTTCTCTTGGATCACGTGTCAGATGGCCCTCTTGCCGTAAAATTTTACGTAAACTTAAACTATCGGCTTCACCGCCACCTTCTGCGCCATCATCATATTTTACTAAAGCGCGTGCTATACCATGTCGGATCGCGCCTGCTTGACCACTCATTCCACCACCGACTACTTTTACAACCACATCAAAGCGATCTTGAAGTCGGGTTGCGACCAGCGGTTGACGAACAATCATTCTAGCTGTCTCTCGTCCAAAATACTGATCGATAGTCTTATCGTTAATCGTAATCATACCCTTGCCTGGTTTTAAATAAACACGGGCAGTCGAGGTTTTACGTCGTCCGGTACCATAATAGCCTTGTTTTTCTATCATATAAATTAACCTTCGCCTGTTATTTCATCTAGTAAATGAGCATCTATTAATTGCGGCTGTTGTGCCTCATGCGGATGCTTTGCGCCCGCGTAAACCTTGAGCTTCTGAAACATCGCTCGTCCGAGTGGATTTTTGGGAAGCATTCCCTTCACGGCTATTTCAATGACTCGATCTGGATGCCTAGCCAACAATTGCTCGAAGCTTAATTCTTTTAAGCCACTTTGATAACCTGAATAACGATAATAGCGCTTATCCTTGCTTTTGTTTCCGGTGACCTTAATTTTGTCTGCATTAATAACGACAATAAAATCCCCTGTATCTACGTGCGGCGTATATTCAGCCTTGTGCTTTCCACGCAAACGACGAGCAATTTCGCCCGACAGACGCCCTAGCGTTCTGTTAGTAGCATCGATAAGATACCAACCATGTTTAATTGTTTCATTTGTTGCTTGATATGTCTTCATTCCTGCTCCCGCAGCCTTTTGATAAATTAACTTTTTAACCTACTCTAAAGCGCCTGCATTTTATAGCATTTCGATAGAGAAAAGCAAGTTAAATTTGACTAAGACAGCTAGGAAGAGCTGGTAAAATTCTCTTAAAAAACAGGGAAAAACCCTAAAAAAATACTCGCAAAAATGCACAGATATGGTATTTTATTTATGTTCTCTTAACTTGGATGAGGAAATAAATTATGGCA
>CAYXNR010000051.1:0-15658 GCA_964466595.1 uncultured Coxiellaceae bacterium
ATGTTGGCTTAAAACCAGGGATAGTAAAGGGAGAAGAGCAGGGTGCTGTTGAAAGCTTAATTGCAGTAGCCGGACTTTCTCGAGATGAAGTGGCGGAACAATTAAAAGTCCTAACCTCAGAAGAAGCCATCCGGGAAAATGAGGCAAGAAATCAGCAGATTCTGAAGGCCATTAAAAGATTTGGAGAGGGGATTATTGCCTTAGAAAGTAAAGGTGACGATAGTTTGGAACAGTTTCAAGCAAAGTGTCAACCGCTGATTGATCAGCTTGAAAAAGATTTAAGGCCTGATGCTAATCGAGTGCTTATTTCAGGGTATATTTTCGACCCGATGATTTTAAAAGAAACACTGGATTGGTATGACACCAATTTTAATCGCTTTAGTGATTGGAGCCAAAGGGACGTATTTATAATCAATGGCTATGGTAAATTGCAAGCGCAGTTATCTTCACGTGATGCCCAGGTTGTGCGTGATGGGATTGGTCCAGCGGTGGATAGAGGCAAGATTCCTCCTCGTACTTTAAATAACGCAGATGGTTCTTCTTATTTCTATAATCCTCAATCGCGGTTAGGCATTGATTTTTTTGTTGGATATTACGGCGGCGGGGCGGGGCGCGCCGGGGGCGACGTGCGGCGAAGGCCGGGCGGGCGGCGGGTTGGAAAGCTTATGTCGAACAAAAACAGCAGTCTTGCAAGACTTATGCGGCCACAGGCCCAAGCCAAGCAGAACCGCTGCTCAATAATGTAACCCGTTTTTGAAGCAATCCTGCTGCAATAGCGGCTGGATTGATCTCCCAGTCGTGAATAGGAATAACCGGTTGCCTTGCTTGTTCAGCAGTTCTTCTGCTGCTTCTTTCTTTATGATGACTTAAAGTGAAGTGCGCTGTTTTTTTTGTTTGTGTGTATCGCTTACAGTGCTTATTTGCTTTTTATCAGCATCAGAAAAGAATTTACTTTTATTTGCTAGCTGCTTCGGTTTCGGATTGAATTGCTGTGCTCGCTGTCGCAGCGGGTATCGCGAGGCTACCTCTTCCTTTTGTTCTTCTTCATGGTCAGAATCTGAATCCTGCTGTGCTTGTAAGGGGGTTTGTGTCTGCACTGATTTTTTCATAATCGGTCTTCCCACCGCAAATTGTGGCATTCCCACTCCCACCGGTGCTTCTGCAGCAGATAAGAAATTTACCAATTTCACAGCTGATCGCAAAAGACTTAGGTTTTCTTCAAATATTTTTTCCTGTCGCTTTAATTCTACGAGGCGTGCTCTACTTTGGCGTTTTCTATAGGTTACATAATTAACTGGCTTAACTCCATTAGCCGTAGCTTCATTAAAGTATTCAATGTATTTTTGGTGTAAGTTTTCATCGTATTTTCGTTTTGTCATAAATTTAACCAAATTATTAATATTAGGGAAATAATAAAACTATTTTATTAAGAAATTATTAAGACCTGCTTAATTTATTGAATAGATAAGAAAAAGAAGCTAATTGATCGGTTTGCCAGGAGTAATATGGCGCTCCATGGCTAGATGAATGAAGTTTGGTTATACCATTATTTATGTGTCTGATGTTGAAGCAACAATTAATTTTTATCAAAGAGCTTTTGAATTAGAGAAAAGTTTTTTACATGAAAGCAAACAATATGGCGAATTAAATACGGGCGATATAAAACTCGCATTTGCATCTAATTCTTTAGCTGAATCAAATGGAGTTAAATTTATAAAAAATGATACTACGAAAGAAGCTGCTGGATTTGAAATTGCCTTGATTGCAAATGATGTAAAGCAAGGCTATAAACATGCTATTAGTAATGGTGCAATTACAGTAAAAGAACCAGCCGTAAAGCCATGGGGTCAGGAAGTGGCTTATGTTCGAGATCTTAATGGTATTGTTATTGAGATATGTAGTCCTAGGGGTTAATTATGGCAAAAAGCAAATCCTGTAAAGCAAACAATGATCTTTTAAGTCTCATGAATATCGGGGCTGCAACTTACCAAGATTTGCATTTACTAAAGATTAACTCAATTCACCAGCTTGCTGATGCTTGTGCTGATGAATTATATATTCGTTTACAACGAATAACAGGCCAGTTTCATGATCCGTGTGTATGGGATATATTTGCTGCGGCTATAAATGAGGCTCGTACTGGTAAAAAGCAACCTTGGTGGGAATGGACCAAAATCCGTAAAAAAAGAGAATTAGAACGGACTTTTTGTACTTAAAAGGCCGTCGCATTTATTTGGTGAGACTCACTGAATTCCTTAATCAGGTAATAACCGGTAAGACCGTTTACCGGCTTAGTCGTTTTGCACATGTCTGGGTTTATTTAAATTGCCATTTAAATTAGACACTTATGCAGCAATCTTTTTACACTATACTTAAAAATATAGAAGTAAATGGAGACCTGTAATGCCTATCAAAGCAGAAAACCAAGCGATAATTGCTGCTATTCTCGAAAGGGTTCCTTTTGATAAAGAAAAAACAACTTTGCCAGAACTTAGCTTAGCGAAGAAGAAAGAAGTTCTAGGGTTGAAGGAGCAAGAAGATTTAACTGAACAAGCTATTAAAGAAGCCTATAAAAAACTCGCGCTGCACGTTCATCCAGATAAACAAGGATATGATCTGAGTGATGATGAAAGGAAAACCGTATATCACGCTTGGTCGGTATTAAGTAATTCCTATCAAAAACTCTTACTCTATTTAAAAAATCCGAATCAAAATCAAAATGATTTCCTTACCGAAGAAAGCCCTTACGTGAAGGGAGCGATAGTAGCAGCGCTGCGAGAGAAATTTTGTAAGCTGGGTGGAATTAATATTCAGAAAGTAGGAGAAACCATAGAGTCTAATGCTAAGACAATTGAGAAAGCCTTTGAAGGTATTTTTCCTGAAACAGATAAAGGAAGAAATGAAAAAGAGAAAATGGAAGAATTAATTCGGTTAATTTTCCCTCAAGAATATCTTCCATCTTCTACCATCAGCGAAAAAAAAACAAGCGCTGAATGGCTAGCGGAAAAAACATTTTTAGAAAATATTATAGCTAATAATCCAGAATTAGAAGAAAAAATATCCGCAAATTTTAATAAAATCTGTCACTCATTTATGGGGAAGGTTTTTAAAGAAATGGAAGAAAAATTTTCTACTTTAGGAGAGCTCCAAGAATTAAAAGATTTCAAGGTAACCTCCTTCAAAAATTTTATTAGTCTAGCTTGTAAATTAGATGAGGAGGCTATTGAAAACTTTCCAGATGATCCAGAATATATTGCCCTTTTAGATGATTTTATAAAAAAGAATCCTCAAGCAGTCAACCAGGTTTTAAATTTAATTGAAAACCTTCATCAAAAATATGGGTCAACTGAAATCGTTAAAGAAACTATCCTTGACTTCATGAAAGTCCTATACGACTCGAAAAATCGGGATAGCTTTTTCTCCCATTATTCAAAAAATTATGAAGAAAGAAATGAGAGGAACTTAAAAGAAAGCCTTTTAGGGAGTGGCGATATAGATTTTTCTTATGGCTTAATTCATCATGTTCAAAAAAGACTGAGTACCATAGAAAAATTTATGCCCATCTTGGCTGGACCCAACCCAGTTGCTGAAATGGCTGATTCGCGTGCTCTGGCTGACAAGCTTCATGAGCTTCGCACTGAATTAGTTAGCTTACACCCTGGCGCAGAAGAGCATATTTTTTATCCTAAATACATGAAAGACGCTATAAGACTAGTGCAAGCTGGTTCGCCAGAATTAATGAATAAATCATATGAAATTTATGGTGTTGGTGGTTCAATGATTGCTGATGCCGTTAGACTCATACAGCATGAAATTTCTCGAACAGAATGGTTTCTGAAAGCTGCGAGGAAGCAAGAAGATAAAAAAGAAAAAGAGGCAATGGAAATAACTCTGAGTAAAAAGAACAATTTTCACCAGGAACTGACTCAGTTATCAGAAAGGGCAATAAAAAATCTAGCCACTCAAGAGGAAAAATATTATCAGGTCTGGCCAGCAGGTAAAGATTATTACATCTTCTGCGGCGTAAGAACCTCCGATCCGGATTCATTTTATATTGAGTTTGTTGATAAAAAGACGAGAACGATGCTTCATCAACTTACCTTGAAGGAGGGAAAAGTGACTTCGTTCATGAATGGAGAGTCTTGTTCACCAGCAATGCATTTAAACTATATGGAAAATGAATCAATCGTAGAACTTTTAGAAGCACAGATACCCCAGTTAAAGGCAGCACAGGAGGAGAAAAAAGAAGAGGAAAAAGTTGACGAAGCGGTCGTCAAACCTGTCGAGATGGTTATTCCACTTGATGAAAAGAATTCATTTCATCAAGAACTAGCTCAGTTATCCACTAGAGTCAGAAAAAATCTGAGATTGAAGGATACAAAATGTTATACGATAGAGGACCAACCTCATAAGGGCCGGCGCATCGAATGCGGGGTAAGAACATCGGATCCAGATTCATTTTATATTGAGCTTCATGATGATACTAAAAATTCAGATACGATGTATTGTCAAATTTCCTTGAAGAATGGAAATTTTACTACATATATGAATGGTAAAACCTATCCGCCAGGAGCTTATTTGACTATGGTGGAGCAAAATAAAATTTTAGGCATCTTGCAAGAAAAACTACCAAAACTAGAAGCACAGAAAGCGCCACCAACTAGGTCAAGGGGAGCGGCGCTTCCTAAACCCGTGGTAATGCAAATTCCTATCGATAAAAAAAATGATTTTGACAAAGAACTAGGTGAATTATCAGAAGAAGTCAAAGCATATATGAGATCCAGGAAAAGTTGGGATGATAAATTTTATAGGAAAATTCTATCGGAGGATAAAGATTACTATATCGTATGCGGAGTAAGAGCATTAGATCCAAGCTCATTTTATATAGAGCTACGTCATAGAGGAGAAGGCGAACCAAATAATATGTTTCATCAGATTACCTTGAAGGATGGAGAGATTACTTCATATATCAATAAAGAAGTTCCCCCAGGAGATCATTTAGAATTCATTAGAGATGAGGGTGTTGTAAAGATCTTAAAAACAACACTGAGCGAAATAAAGGACGCAGAGGTCCAAGCCAAAGTGGCAAAAGCAGAAGCAGCAAAAGCAGAAGCGGTAAAAGTAGAAACGGTAAAAGCAGAAGCAATAAAAATAGTTCCCAAACCAAAATCACCGCCAAATCTAAAACATTTATATGAAGGGCAAGAAAAAATAGGCCAGGATTATACTGAAGCCATCCTCTTGCCTGATGAGAAAACAATACTGGGTATCTGTGAAGTGAATGGAAATAGCCTACACAGAAGTCAGGAAGATGCAATCGCTTATGAAGCAGGTGAGTCTTCAGAACAGTTTTCAAAACTAACTGCAGCTGAACAAGAAGCAGTGATGAAAACAACCTTTGCCAGCTTACAAGAAAAACACGGCCAAGTAGAGAGGCCGGGAAGCTGTGCCTGTGTTGCTACAGGTTATCTTCGAGAAAATAGGGCAACGATCTCCACCAGTTATGTGGGCGATAGTGTCTCTTTTCTTATTGTCCTGGATCAGCATGGAAAACTTAAACGAACGCAGGCTTGTAATCCTAATCTGCATAATTTAGATAATCCTGCTGAAGTAGCGGCTATCCGTAATGGGACAGGTAGAAAACAAAATCCGGAGGTTGTTCTTGGACAAGAACGACTAGGATTCCTAAATATTAGTCGTTCTTTGGGGGATAACAAATGTTCTAAGTTTGGACTTTCACATGAGCCAGAAACAACAACGGTTACTTATGATATTCAAGCAGGAGACCAGGTTTTTATGGTGGTTGCCTGTGACGGAGTTACTGAGCCTTTTGATGAAGACGATGCTGAAGACGGAAAAGTCGCAATTGCTGCTGCTGAAAAAATAGGTGAGATATTTGCTAATGCATTTCAGGAAGCCACTCCTCCGTCTCCTGAAAGATTAGCCGAACTGATTGTAGATGATGCCTTAGAGCGGTATTCAAAAGATAATATTTCTGCCATGGTAGTCCCTCTACATCTAGATGCAGCTCCTATAACAGCAGCAGTTTTTGATGGGCATGGAGGGAACCAAGTTTCTCAAGCCTTGAGTGATAATTTTATAGTTCATTTTAAAGAAGCCATAAGTTATCGTAAAGATGCAGAGGTCCAAGCCCAAGAAGCAGAAGCAGTAAAAGCAGAAACGCTAAAAGCAGAAGCAGCAAAAAAAGTGGGAGGGGTAACGCAACAAAAGGTAGTCCCTGCAGAAATTTTAAGAGGAAGAAAATGGCAGGATGTTAGAGTAGAGAAAGTCAGTAAAAAAAGTCTTTTCAAGAAATGGAAAAAAGAGTACATCAAAATAACGGTTCCGCATCAAGTGGAAGTACAAGCAGCTTTTGATATAAATAAAGATCTAAAATCATTATTTAATCCTCTTAAGGTAGTATTCAATGACAAAAGCAATGTTTTAAAAATAAATAGGAGTGACATGAGTGCTGAGAGATATAGGCATTATATGTCGAAAATTGAAGATTTAGGGTGGCATATATCAGAACCTAAATTATCAAAAAAAACTAAAGCAGGAACACAAGTAGAAACACAAGCGGAAGCACAACCACAAGTACAAGCAGAGGCACAAGCGCAAGTAGAAGAAATAGAAGCAGAAGCAGAAATAGAAGTACAAGCAGAAACAGAAGCAGCAGAAGCAGAATCTCAAGCAGAAGCACAAGCAGAATCAAAAACAGAAGCACAAGCAGAATCAAAAACAGAAGCACAAGAAGAAGCACAAGCGAAGTCTTCTCCTGCTTCGATCTCTATAACCCTAGAGATACCCCCTGATGCGGATCCCCAACGCTCAAAAGTTCAGCGACAGCCCTCTGAACCACTTTCAGAAAATGAATGGTATACCTTACCAAACAAGGTAAGTTGTTTAAAACTGCCCGATAACCCTAGTGAAAGTATTGAAGAGTATTATCAGTCAATTTCAGAGTCTACCCCCAAGAGTGAAGGAAGAGGGATTGAAAAAATATCTTTATCACCTCTCGAGCCAGGGGAGCGTCGTTTAATGCATTATTCTGCTGCTGAAAGTCAAGTACCTTACTTGGTTGGGCATAATTTTCCTAACTGCCTTGTGCTTGAGGCTTGTGTAAGCCCCGGCAAAAAAATAGATTTGGACTTTGTTCTGCCTCCTTCTCTTGTATTAGAGTCAGATACCAAGAATGCTAATTTTAATGTTTTCCTTTTTGAATTTGTATCGCAAGGTATCGAAAATGCTATCAAAAACATGAAACAAAACAATCCTACTGGAAAACCAACCATTCATTTAAATAAATGGGACTCCTTAAAGGAACCCACACCCAAGGAATTGGCTGTTATTCAGTATTGTCAATTTATGGGCTATGCCTGTAAAAACAACCAAGGGATGACTATTGATAAAGCCGCTATTTTAACCAAACATCAGATGGTTCATGAAAAGTCAGGTCCTTATTATCAGGCTTTTAGTGATTTTATTCATTCTCGAGGAACAGACAAGACTGCAGAAGACAAAGCTCGAGAAACCCCAAGCCAATCTATCCGCCTCCAGTAAAGAATCTTCGTCTTTCTTGTTTTTGACTTATACGCATGCTACGATTTTTTGCAAATTTCTTGTCTGTAAAAATATAAAAAATGAGGAAAATTTCATGCGAACGAGTGCTTTTTACTCCGCGGCCACCTCCTGTCCACAATCTGAACAAATAAAACAAACAGTCTATATCATTGGTGATGGTCCCGAAGCTCATCTTACTGCTATCAAATTAAAACAAAAAGGGATGAAAAATGTTGTGATGATAGGAATGCGATTTCAGGCGTTTACTCGATCAGCATCGTTCAACTTAGAGGTGTTTGATAGAATATCGGCCAGCATTGCGCCTCTAGAAATAAAGCCCTCAGACAGTTTTCATATTAAAGATGTTGAAAGAGAACTGCATCCCCATGCAAAAGAACTCGGCGTTCAATTGATCGATGGAAAATTTGATGGTTTTGAAAATAGACAACTGCGGATAATCGATCAACAAAAATTATTTTTCATCCCTATTCAACGCAATGATCTGGTTGTAGACTGCAGTGGGGTTGCTCGCGCTGCTTTAAAAAGCATTAATGAAAAACATAAAAAAGCTCCCGTCTTTCAATTTACTGCCATTGATGAGAATTCACATAAAACCTATGCCTCCATAAGAATGTATTTTACCCCTGATCTTTTTAAGCTTTCTACTCAAGAGGAGCCTATCAATTTTAATCCAGTGTCCTATGCGCTTGCTATTGAAGAATTACGTGCTCTGGGTTGGAATAGTTATGCAGTACCCTATTGTCATCGTTACAGGCAGCTTTCAAAGTTTGAACTGTTAGATAAAAGTCTAGAAAAATTTGTTTTATATTTCCAAATGCCGGAATTAAGGCTGGATGAAAAAAACCAGAAGGATGCCCAAAGAATTGCGATTTTGGTTGCAAAAATTTTATTAAAATTATTTAGAAATAATCCAGATGACTGCTCTGAACCCAGCATTGTGCTACATAAAAAATCAAATAAATATCCTCATAAGCAAGCGATCTCTGTCTTTACAGTGGATCCCTATCAAACAACTCCTTCCTATTATGAAGGTGACGAGGAGGTGCCCTTGACCTTTCATGCGGGAGATTCAACTCTTTCCATGCCATTTGTAATGGGCAGAGGTTTGATCTGTGGGATTGAGAGAACCGAGGCTTTGATAGAGGCCCTCACTATCTGTGATGGTTTCATAAAGGATATCGATTACCTACAATATGATTTATCCTCTTCTACACACTTGTTGAAACATTCAAGCGAAGTTAAATCTTTTTTTGAATTCGAAAAGGGAAGGATCCAACAATGCAATGAACAAGCGCGGCATCTGTATACTGCAGGATATCATGCTTGCAAGAATCCGATAAATAAAAAAATAATTAAAGTGGGTCTTGAGCGATTAAATCAGGAATTTTTGGCCAATTTTCATCAGAGAGTTCATGCCTATTTGGGAGGCATTACCGATCAACAAACGGGATTCAAATTTAATATTTTTACTAAAGATGAGCTTATTCAAAAGCTTGAATATTTTGTGAATAAAATTATTGGTAGCTATGATTTTTTATATTTAGAAAAAAATAATTTAAAAGATATTGTTTATGAAATATCAAATTATTGTAAAAAAGCAGGGACCCATTTTTTTTTATTTCGACAATACTTGAACGCTATTCAATTTTATGAAAAAGCCATTTGGTTGCATGAAAGATATTTACAACCTCAATTTTCACCGGAATTGCTGGACTTATACGCGAATGTCATTATAGCTTATTCGAAACGGAGCAATTTCGATAAGGTCATTTATTATGCCTGCCTCGTGGATAATATTACCCCTTTTGTGGATCTTACTCAAATCCATAAAAAGATAATACTTGAAAAAATAAATTACAATAAAGCAACTGCTTTGATCCAGAAATGTAAAAAATATTCTTACAGAAAAAATCATAAAGAAATTATTTACGACGATCTCCTAAGACAAATTGATTTAGCTATCGCACGAATATCCAGTTTTAGAATAGCTTCGCAATTAATTCAAGAAGTTCAAATGCTTAAACGAAATCAAACCATACTCGAGAAAGCAAGGCGAGAACCTGGCCGATGAAAAGAATACAGGAAATTATTCATGCAAGCACATTAAGATGATAAATCAATAAAGTCAAAAAAGGAAAAAAAGGAAAAGGGGTCAAGGAAAAGGGGTCAAGTCTTCACATGACACAAGATTAGTAAATATGACCTTGAAAATTGTACTGCTATCTCTAAGTTGTGTCATGTGAAGACTTGACCCCTTTTTCTTTTTCTTTTCTCGCGATCGTAACTTCAGCGGAAGCCATTGCGGTTTAATGGGGCGTATTTCTTTCATAAGGAGCTTGAGCCTCGAACTTCGCCGCCTGTGCTTGATAATTCTCCTTTATATCAGTCTCCAATTTGTGTAAAGGTTCAATATTAATCGTTGTTGAAAAAAGTCCCGGTGTTTTGACGATAAAAAAAGGATAAAGTTTTAGAATATTTCTTATGAGCCAGTTTGAAATTGAATCTAAGGTAGGGAGGTCAGGCGCCGATTTCATTTCTGAGAAGATAAAATGGCGAATATATCCTCTTTTTGCATCAGCGTTACCTATTGCGGGACCTAAATATTCGGAAAGCAGCTTGATTTTATCATTGAAATAAAACACCTGCGGTAATAAACTATTTAACATAAGGACTACTTTATTTAAGGGTTGCGGGGCCTTTTGAGTGAAGAAATCTAACCAAGCCTTTACCTTTCCAGGCTTTGATGACATGATTCGGAGGTTATCTTCTTTCGTACAATATTCTTCAACTGCAGTTCTAAAAAAATAGGGTGCCTCTCGAAAAACAAGTTCTAAGGCATGATCAATCTTATTCTTATCTTGATGTTGCACTCGCATAAAATAGGTATTGAGCGGCAGAAGCCCATCGTTTTGAAGTGTAAGCAACAAGGGCCAAGCTTTTTGGTAAGCTAATACGTAAACAGCAGGGAAATCCTGGCCTGATAAATGTTCTAATCCGAACAATTTTTGTTCATAGAGCGCTTCCACAAGCGGTATGTCACGCACCATTAACCTAGCAATAACATTGTTAGACAGCAACATCTCAGGAGTGAGTAGATTAGCTTTTAGACACTTCCAAAAATAGGCAAGCACGCTTTGAACAACCTGATCGTTTTCATTTCTAGCACTTATAGCGTGCGCTAATATTTTTACTATTTCTTTATTAGGTAGTTTTAATTCATTTCCATCTTGAAATATTTTTCCATCGGAATGGAATTTTAGAACCACCTTTTTTTCATTAAGGACTACAGCTACTCTGCTCGTGCTCATTATAATGTCTCGTTTTTCATTTTTATTTTAATCGAGCATCCTAGCTCGGCATCAGATCAAGGTCAAGTCTAGAAGTTCTAGAGAAAAGGGGGCAAAAGGGGTCAAGTATTCACATGACACAAATAAAAAATGGAAATGTGTCATGTGAATACTTGACCCCTTTTTCTTTTCTTTTTCTTTTCTTTTTCTCCTTTCCTTTTCTTTTCTGGCAAACTCATTCCTACAAGACTTTTAAAAAATATACTGGATTGGTATGATGAAAACTATGATCGCTTTCGTGATTGGAAAAAAAGAAACGTATTTATGATCAATAACTGCTAAAACATGCAAGGAACTGATTTATGACAGCTACACCTCATAATTTATTGAAAAAAATAATAATGCAATATAATCTCACAATTCATCCAATAAATGAGGAGTAATAGAGATGTTTGGGCGCTTACCAAAAAAACCGGTGTCCGAATTAGCCTTTGCCAACAGCCATGATCCTAGTGACGAAGGTGAAGCGATGAAAAAGGCTCATTTTACAAATGGTCTTTCAGAAATTGTATTAGACTATTTAGATGATGACTTTAACTTCGAGTGGTCTGGTGATGACGAAACTAAACCATTTTCTGAAAAAGAGTTCAGAAACTTCAAGCTTTTTGGAGTGGGAAGTAAAGATTTAATGAGAGAGCGGGCCTCTTCTATTGCCACTCTTATTTTAAGTGGGGAAGGCGAAGATCTAGAAAAAGCTATGGGCTTAGTTAAAAAAAATCCGCATATTATTCATTGTGTAGCCTTAGTCTCTGACCGTTTGCAACGACCTGTTGAAGGAACACTATTACAAATAGCAGCGATGGCAGGCGATGTTGACTTGAAACGAAGAAAAAGGTGCTGTTGAAAGGTTAGTTGCAGTAACCGGACTTTCCCGAGAAGAAGTGGCGGAACAATTAAAAGTCGTGACTTCAGAAGAAGCCATCAAGGAAAATGAGACAAGAAATCAGCAGATCTTGGAAACCATTAAAAGATTCGGAGAGGATATTATTGCTTTGGAAATTAAAGAAGAGGATAACGATGACTTTGAAAAGTTTAAAAAACGGTGCCAACCACTGATTAATCAGCTTGAAAAAGATTTAACTCCTGCTCCTAATCGAGTGATCACCTCAGGATATATTTTCGACCTGAATATTTTAAAAGAAACGCTTGATTGGTATAAGGCCAACCGTGATCGCTTTGATGGCTGGTATAAAATAAACATATTTGTAGTTAATGGTTATGGGAAATTGCAAACTAAATTATCTCCACGTAATGCCCAGGTTATGCGCTACGGAATCGACCGTGTTGTGTGTGATGGTGACATTCCACCGCGGACCTTCTTAAATACAAAACCAGGCGAATATTCGGATTTACATAATCCGAAAATGCAGTTAGGGGTTGATTTTTTTATAGATGACCGTTGCATCAGCCTCGGCGCTCTGTATGCGTATCCTCTGTTCCCTTATCATGCGATCGAACATCTTGAAACTCTCATATCGAACAAAAGCAGCAGCCTTACAAGATTTATACAACAGCAGGCCAACGCCAAGAATAATGTAGCCCATAACCGCAGCTCCAAGCCAGCTCCGCGCTAATGCTCAACGATGTAGCAGTCCGCCAATTAATCATGTAAAAAATATTACTCAGAGGCTTAATACAGGAAATTATTCATGCAAGCACATCAAGATGATAAATCAATTAATCAGCCCATAAAAGGATCTGATCTTAAAGTGGGACAATGGATTCAATTTACAAAAGTATCTCAGCCAGACGAAGGTCCTCACCCATCTCAAAAAATGCAAGATCGAATTTTTTTCGTTTATGCGCGCGATGTGCATTATATTGGATTTTGGCAACCCCTTACCTACAAACTGATTGATCTCAGCGGAAGAAGATATGATTATATCCCTGAATACAATAAAATTGACGCAGAAAATGTAAGATCTTGTCAGATCTTTCTTCTTCCTTCTGAAGAAGCAAAAAAAATGTGTGGTCCTGAGGGTTTGCAGACTATCAACACCATTCTTCAAATTCAATTACCGCAAGAGGCCGGTGAACGCTCTCGTAAACATTATCCACCTATTGAAACAATTAACCGTTTTGACTTCGAAAACGAAGTGGCCGTATTTTTAAAGCTTCAGGAAGGTTCTGAAAGAGTGCCTTCTGGTCCAACCATTTGAAAGAAAATAGCGAATAGCTTTACCTATAGCGCGGGGTGGGCGTGCGCGAGCTGCGGCCGGGTGCGCGGGGTGGTTGGAAAGCTTATGTCGAACAAAAACAGCAGTCTTGCAAGACTTATGCGGCCACAGGCCCAGGCCAAGCAGAACCACTGCTCAATAATGTAGCCCGTTTTTGAAGCAATCCGGAAATATTGGAACTACAATAAAAAAGTTGAATTTGTCTGTTTCATTCATTACCCTAACAATCTATTATGTCCTTGGAGCTGAGAATGCCAAAACTGCATTACTTCGATAGCAATTCAATTGATTTAGGAACCTATAATTGGTTCGCTTATCCGTCTTCGATAGAAACCCGATTTAATCCGCGTAAAAGCGTTTTTCTTTTTCCAAGCAACATCAGACATCATACTGAAAAACATTCGCTTTATAGTAAAAAATCAGGTTTAGGTCTAGCTAAAGCAGCAGCTTCATTCTATGACCACGAAATTCCCACCTTAGGCTTACCGACCACAGGCATGCCAGCAAAAATGTCGCGTAAACAAATTGAAGAGTCTAGGGATTTTCCAGCCACTTGCGCTAAGAGAGCAATTTATGATATTTGGCAAGCTCTCGGTTTTGGTTTTGATCTTGTGTGCCCTGTAAGACAGCGAAAAGAAGCTACTCAGTATTTTTCTGAGGCTTTAACGGCAAATAAAGAAGCACGTTTATGGGGAAATATAGAAAAAAATCCTAATATCATTTTAGGGGATTATTACCATGAACAGTTAAAGCTAATTAATTTAGCAACCACAGCTCAAAATCAAGAACACAAAAATGGTGAGGATCCTATCTTGGCCTTCATGGAATCCGGTCAAAGCAAGATTGACCCTTTATTTATAGAAGCCTATAAACAAGGAAAAGCTGCCGCTAATCAGCTGCTGGTTCAGGGTAAAACAGAAAATTCCTGGTTCGAGGCTCCTCTTACCTGGAACGTTCCTGAAACAGAAAAATTCGCCGAAGGATTTAAAAAAATATATACAGCCTTGCGGGAAGGAGAGTCCGGATTTAATTTGTTTAAAACAAATTTTATAGCAGGCAAAGAACAACTGGACGCACATGCGTTTATCTCTGAAATAAAAAAACATGCCCAAGCTTATCCGAAGAGCAGAACTGCCAAAGCCCTTGGGTTAGCAAAACGGCATTTAAGAGAAGAAATACCTAATCATTCCATGACTCAGAATGGTAACCTTTTTAAGGATATCTATCTCGCTGCTTTTGCTGCAAGCCGTCGCTGGAGTTTTGGCTTGTTTAAGCGATCGAGAATAGAAAAAGGAAAAACGATTTATAAAATAAGTACACTGGAAAATACATTTAGAGAAAAAATGATTGCTGCTCCTACAGAGTTATCGCCCGGTAGTCGCACAGAAAAAATAAATTCAGCTCTAAACCGCTCTTTTTCTCCATAAAAAGGAGGAGACTACACTTTAACGTTTTAATGCGTTCTCTTTTTCACCTTTTGGTCAGGAGGCTCATAATATCTATAATGAAGATAACGGTAGGGTATTAGGATACGACCATTGTCATGGGTATCATCATCGACAGAAAAGAAAAGGGGTCAAGTCTTCACATGACACAAGTAAAACAAATACAACATGTGTCATGTGAAGACTTGACCCCTTTTTTATTTTTTTATATTAATCAACATCTTGAAAAGATTTCATAATTAGCATATTTATAAATACTAAAAAATAATTTATTTATTATTCGACCTATATTTTGTATTATATTTATACTATAATGCTAATTATGCTTTAATATTAGGGCAATACCTATGATGAGAAATGATCAAAACCGTGAGCTTGCTAAGAAGCAAGAAGAGGAATCCTTTAAAGAGAGAATGGATCCTGTCTGTCCAGGTTGTCATCAACGCATGATTTCTCAGGGTTGCGCTTGTGGTAAACCTAAGCCAAAACCCAAGCCTCAGCCACAGCCTAAATCAAAAACACCTGATACTACAAATGAAAAAAATGCTGCGAATGAAGATCATAAAGAAATAAATCGCGTACACTATACTCAAGATAAGGATGATAAAAATCAAAACCATTCAGACAAAGCTAATAAAGATAGCTGGATTCAAGAGAAGGATGGAAGTTTTACTTATCTTAAACCAGGCTTTTTTTCAATTAATGTCAATGATAAAAATTGTACTTTATTCTTTTCTAAAAATAACCCTGACTTTGAAAAAGTATATGGAGCACTTAATCAGTTTGAGCTTGATAATAACCTTATTCTCAATAAAGACTTCAAGGTTATAAAAAACAGCGACCGATTGATTATAAGCTTTTCTAATCCTAACCTATATGAAAAATTTATTGATCATCTTTTAAATAATAAAACGGGATTGAGCAATGAACTCCAATCAGCTCTTAGATCGCTGCCTAAATTAGAGCCAAAAGGGGCTAAAAAAACAAATGAGGAAGAAAAAGATAATATTGAAAAAAAATCAGCAATCAAGTCGCCGTTTCGTATACCAGACCCTAACCAAGGTCCTAATCCATATGACCAGTAAGTTTTGATCAAGCGTCAGTT
>CAYXNR010000052.1:0-15618 GCA_964466595.1 uncultured Coxiellaceae bacterium
TCCTTCGTTGTTTATTTTCTACCCTTGGAAGGGTGTATTTCAAGATACAACCCCTGCTGATGGACCCCTGCTGAGACCCCTGCTGATGGACCCCTGCTGAGACCCCTGCTGATGGACCCCTGCTGATGCAGACCCCTGCTGATGCTTCCGCTTTCGCGGGGGACGACGGCGCTTAAGGTAAGTGACACTACTGCTTTAGGAAAGTAAGCAAGCTTGCTTACTTTCTTATTTGTTGGCAAAATAGCTCAACTTTGCAGAGTCTAGCCATGATAGAAACCACAGCCCTTTTAAACCAAATAAACGATTTGGAAAAACGCCTTCTGAGTCTTCGGGGGTATCTTTGACCTTGAGCAAAAACAGGCTCGCTTGCTCGAGGTTCAGCTTGAATTAGAAGATCCTGGTTTGTGGAGTCAGAAGGAGCGCATTCAAGCGCTCAGTCGAGAACGGGTTCAATTAGAAGAACTTACGCAAAAACATCTCAAATTAGAAAATCGCCTTCAAGAAGCGAAGGAATTGCTTGACCTAGCCTTGCCTGAAGAAGATCAAGAAGCGGTAGAACTGGTTGCCCAAGAACTCCACTTACTGGAAAAAAATGTCAGTGAACAAGAATTTCAACGAAAATTTTCCGGTGAAATGGATCCAAATTCAGCCTATCTCGATGTTCAATCGGGTTCCGGTGGGACAGAAGCCCAAGATTGGGCCAATATGCTCTTGCGCATGTATCTGCGTTGGGGCGAACGCCACGGCTTTAAAACAGAATTAGTAGAGGTTTCAGCCGGCGAAGTAGCCGGCATTAAAAGTGCCACCATTCGTTTTGGTGGTTCCTATGCCTATGGCTGGCTCCGTACAGAATCCGGTGTGCATCGCCTGGTGCGAAAATCCCCCTTTGATGCTAATCATAAACGCCATACCTCCTTTGCCTCGGTTTTTGTCTCGCCTGAGCTTAATGACGACATTGAAGTCGAAATCAACCCGGCGGATCTTCGCGTCGATACCTATCGTGCTAGTGGCGCCGGAGGCCAACATGTGAATAAAACCGATTCTGCAGTCAGAATCACCCATCAGCCCTCTGGTATAGTCGTACAATGCCAGTCTGAACGTTCCCAGCACCAAAATAAAGCTAGAGCAATGAACCTCTTACGTGCGAAGCTATATGAGGTAGAATTACATAAACAGAATGCCAAACAAGAGGCCTTGGAATCGACTAAAAAAGACATTACCTGGGGCAGTCAAATTCGCTCTTATGTCTTAGATATGTCAAGGATCAAAGATCTGCGTACTGGCTTGGAAATTTCCAACACCCAGGCGGTTTTGGATGGTGACCTAGATCGCTTTATTGAAGCAAGTTTATTAAGTGGATTATAAAATTATGACAGAACAACAACCTTCTGCTGTGGATACAAATGAACTGATTGAACAACGTCGTAAAAAATTAGCGGCTCTGCGCAAAAAAGGACTCGCTTTTCCGAACGATTTTCGACGTGATGCCCTAGCTGGGCGCTTAGTGATGGAATATGGCTATAAAACTGAGCCAGAATTAGAAGCAGAGCCTATCCTCGTGAAGGTTGCAGGCCGTCTCATGACGCGACGTCAGATGGGTAAGGCCAGTTTTGCCCATCTTCAAGATATGAGCGGGCGTATTCAAATTTATCTCCGCCAAGATGAGCTAGACCCCGAGGCTTATGAAGCTTTTAAAGAGTGGGATTTAGGCGATATTATCGGCATTCAAGGTAAATTATTTAAAACGAAAACGGGTGAACTCTCCATTCGCGCGCAACAGGTTTTTTTGCTCACCAAGGCGCTTCGTCCCCTACCCGATAAATACCATGGTCTTGCGGATCAGGAATTATGTTATCGACAACGTTATTTGGATCTCTTGGCCAATGAAGCCACACGCCAAACTTTTTTAATTCGTTCTCGCTTAGTCGATATCATTCGTGATTTTTTGAAGGCACTCGACTTCATAGAAGTTGAAACACCGATGATGCAGACTTTAGCTGGGGGTGCAGCCGCACGACCTTTTGTAACCCATCATCAGGCACTGAATTTACCGCTTTATTTGCGAATTGCCCCCGAGCTTTATCTCAAACGCTTGGTTGTCGGCGGTTTTGAGCGGGTGTTTGAAATTAATCGTAATTTTCGCAATGAGGGCTTATCAACCCGCCATAATCCTGAATTTACGATGTTAGAGTTTTATCAAGCCTTTGCGGATTATCGGGATTTAATGGTCTTAACAGAAAACTTAATGCGTCAATTGGCGCAAGCGATTTTTAATACCACTATTATTATCTATCAAGATCACGCCCTTGAGGTCGGCCTACCTTTTGAGCGCTTTACGGTGAAAGAAGCCATCTTACATTATTGTTCCGATATTCAAAAAAAGGACCTCGAATCTTTGGAAGCTGTGAGACAAATAGCCAAACGCTATGATCTTCCTGTTCGAGAAAATGAGAGCTTGGGTAAAATTCAATATGCTATTTTTGAAAAGAGAGTGGAGCAACTTTTAATTCAACCCACTTTTATTACCGAATTTCCTATAGAGGTTTCTCCTTTAGCGCGGGCTAATGACGACAACCCGCTGGTTGCTGATCGCTTCGAGTTATTTATTGCTGGCTTTGAAATGGCAAATGGCTTTTCTGAGCTGAATGATCCTGAAGATCAAGCCGAACGCTTTCAGAAACAAATGGCAGAAAAAGCTGCTGGCGATGAAGAGGCCATGCCCTACGATGAGGACTACATTATTGCGCTCGAACATGGTCTGCCGCCAACAGCAGGAGAAGGCATTGGCCTCGATCGCTTGGCGATGCTTTTTACCAATTCACCTTCTATTCGTGATGTAATTCTTTTTCCGCATATGAGACCAGTGGAATAAAATCCGCCTTCCTTTTTTAAACTATATTGCTACTTAATAAGCTCCATTGTACCATTGCTTTCTAAAAAGAAGAGGAGAAGAAAAATGTTCAATCGTTGCTTTAGTTTTTTTTGCTGCAAAAAACCAGAACAAGAAGATCTAGATCTCAAGCCTTTATTAATTAAACCCGACCCAGTTCCCGAACAGCCTTATTCATTGATGATTAAGCCAAAAGAAAAATTTAAAAAATTGTTGGATACCTCTAAAGAACGACATGGAAAAATTGTGGATTTAAGAAATCAACAAGCTAAGCTTCCCTTAGATGATCTTCAAGGTAGACAGGCCTTACAGGAAAAGATAGATTCAGCTAATGATGCTTGTGAAAGTTCAGAAAAACAAATAACTACGAGAATGGAGGCCGATAGAGAATATTATTTAAGATTTGATGGCAAAGACAAAAGGAGTGACGATGGGCTTAATCTTAAAATCAACAATGGCTGGAAACAGTTCGACGATCCGAATGATAATGAATGGGTCGAGGTCACAGACGAGCCTAAGGGTAGAGTAGATTTTCGTTACTAACGATAAAATCGTAAACGTTCACGCTTTAAGCTTTAAGGCAGTGAACGCTTGCATAAAATCAATGCACTAATAAAATAAGATTCAACTGTTGCTTTTTCTTTTTATTAGGCAGCATAATTTTAATAGTTTTTACCTGAAGAGGCGGTTTAGCATTATTAAAAACCAAGGCCGGGCTGATATCGATGTCCATTTTATAATGACGCAAGAGCCAGCCATAGGTTTTGGGAGCTAAACCGACCACGCCAACCCAGAGAGGTTCCTGCGTTTCTTTTAAAATCAGATTGGATTGCCAGAGACGGAGAACTAATAATTTTTTCTCATCGGGCAAATTCCGAGTCAGCACCAAAGCTGGGTTTTTATCCAAATACTGCGGTGAAATCAGAGGCAGATGTTCTGCGCTTTTAACGCCAGAGATCCGAAATAGAATATCAAGCCAGTCTCGTTGCGGCGGTTCTTGCCAATCATATTTCATAAGTTGCGTTTTAATAGCAGAGAGCTCTCCTATCCATTCAATATTAATGGCTTGAGAGGGAAAACCAAATAAACTGACCTGTTGTTCGGGAAGATAGCTAGTATTTTGTTGATTCCAGCTTTGTAGTTCCGTTTCCTCTGTGGGCAGACTGAGTTGCGTGTAGTTGATTTTTAACTGCGGCAGATAATGCTCTGCTACCAGGGCATAGATGATGCCGGTCACTAAAATGGTGAAGGCGAGCAAACTTCGCGGGTTCATTTTGACAGCTTTTCGATTAAAGGAAATGGTGACCAAAATCAAAAGTGCGGCGCTCAAAATCCAGCCGCCTACAATATCAGTAAACCAATGGGCGCCGAGATATAAACGGGAAATACTTACAGCGAAGATAATCAGCATAATCAGCGCATAGAAAAATTGACGAGCTTTTCCTGTATAAGCATGACTAATTAAGAGAGCAAGGCCAATATAAAAAGTAGTTGTTAAAGTGGTATGTCCACTAGGAAAAGAAAAAGTTTCCAGTGGCTGTACAATTCCCCAGGGTCTGAGGCTATGCAGGCCATATTTTATGGTGATAACAGAAATGACTGTTAAAACAAAGAGTCCGAGGGCATGAAAGGCAACATGCCATTGTTTGGCGAGCAGAAACCAGAGAATAATAATGCAGGCTACGGGAATCACCACCTGCTTTTGGCCTAAGAGGGTAAGCAAAATCATGAGATTTCGACCCTCTACCGAGTAAATACCACGAAATAAATGGTAAATGGATTGATTGATCGTCAGATTAGCAGAATGATGAAGATATACATACTGCGCTAAAAAAATGAAAAGCCCGCACATTAAAACAAAATAAAAGGCGAGCGTCAGTTGAAAAGGCGTTTCTTGCGGATTGTGATGCTGGAGCAGCCTTTTGAGGCAGCGTGCTCCCAGATTTTTTGATTTTTGCAAATGCAGCCACAGCTTATTACAAAAATGAATCAGGTGATGATGCAGGAAGAGCGGTATTTTTCTAATCAGCCATAGGCAAAGTAAAAAAAAGAGCGTCCAAAAGAATAAAATCAGAATGACCCGGGTAGCTATATCCGGCGGCAATTCAAGAGAAGCGGCGCCGATTAAAATGCCGGGTAACATATAGGCTGGTGCCCAGAGAACAGCCGAGGCCACATTGGCGATGAGAAATTGTAGGGGCCTCATGCCCATCATGCCGGCGACAACCGGGATGAGCGCGCGAATTGGCCCAATAAAACGGCCGATGAAAACGCCCATGCCGCCGTATTGATTAAAGAAATCTTCTCCCTTCATCAAGAGAGAAAGATTTTTCTTAAAGGGCCAGGTTTGACGAATCCGATCCTTCAGATAATAGCCAAGCCAGTAACTAATTCCATCTCCTACCACGGCCCCTAGAAAAGCCCAGAATAGAGTAGGCCAGAGAGGGATGATGCCAGCGCCGGCGAGTGCACCGAGGGCCGTCATGGTGATACTCCCTGGAACAATTGTGCCAATAATGGCAATGGATTCACTGGCGGAAATGATAAAGGTAATTAACCCGGAATATTCAGAATTGGTATTTAACCATTGTAATACCGAACTGACCAGGTCGGACATGCTTTTTTCCTTCTTTGGCTTTGTACTTCAAGTTAATTTATTTCTTCCCCTGCCGCCTGCCTGTCCGCATGGTAGGAGGAGCGAACCAAGGGGCCACTGGCTACGTTCTGAAAGCCAAGCTCCTTTGCGAGATCGCCAAAAATTTTAAATTGTTCTGGGGTGATAAAACGTGCTACTGGTAAATGGTGCGGGCTGGGTTGGAGATATTGTCCTAAGGTAACCCGATCAACCTCATACATGCGTAAATCCCTTAAAGTCTGTAAAATTTCTTCATCGTTTTCACCTAAACCCAACATTATACCTGATTTAGTCGGGATGTGAGGAAAAAGCTTTTTAAAAGCTTGAAGTAGACGCAAGGAATGCGTGTAATCTGAGCCCGGTCGAGCTTGTTTATATAAACGCGGAACCGTTTCGATATTATGGTTGAAGACATCAGGCAGGGCTTTTGCTGTGACTTCTAGCGCGCGTTCCATCCGCCCTCGATAATCTGGGACAAGCACTTCAATTTGGATCTTTGGGTTTTTCTCTCTAATGGCTTGAATACAGGCTACAAAATGGCTGGCGCCGCCGTCTTTTAAATCATCTCGATCTACAGAGGTAATTACGACATAACGCAGCTGCATCGCGGCAATGGTTTTGGCCAAATTGAAGGGTTCTTCGGGATCGAGGGGCTCAGGTCGGCCATGAGCGACATCGCAAAAGCTGCAGCGACGTGTGCATTTATCCCCCATGATCATAAAGGTAGCGGTGCCGTGAGAAAAGCATTCTGAAAGATTGGGGCAGGCGGCTTCTTCGCAAACGGTAACGAGCTTATTTTCGCGTAAGAGACCTTTTAGTTTGGCTACCGCCGGTGAATTACTCAGTTTAATACGAATCCAGTCAGGTTTTCTTAAAGGCGTAGTGGCTTCAATTTTAATCGGTATGCGAGAGAGTTTTTCAAAACCACGTTGTTTTATGTTTGTCATATTAGTTCCGAATATCCCAAATTTTTACTGAGGCAGAGCGCAAGCTTTCTTCCTACTGCCCTCAGATCCTGCGGGCCCTTTAATTCAGAAAGCTGCGTCATCTTTAAATCAGCATAACCACAGGGATTAATATAAGAAAAAGGCTCCAAATTCATATCTACATTGAAAGCGAGACCATGAAAGGTAGAGCCCCTGCGAACACGCAGGCCAATCGAGCATATTTTTTTATCATTTACATATACACCCGGTGCTTTGCAGTGGGCTTCTGCATGAATCTCTTCTTGCTGTAGTAGATCGATAACTGCTTGTTCTAGCTGAGTGACAAATTGTCGTAGGGAGAGCGCTCTTCTTTTAAGATCAATTAAAGTGTAGGCAATGAGTTGTCCCGGACCATGATAGGTAACTTGACCACCACGATCTGTTTGCTGCACGGGGATAGCCGTAGTTTGTAGAATATGCTGCTTTTTGCCATTTTGACCCAAGGTAAAGACCGGCGGATGCTCGAGTAGCCAGAGCTCATCGCTTGTTTCTTCTGTTCTCTGATTAGTAAAGGTTTGCATCGCCTGCCAGCAGGCTAAATAATCCTGCTGGCCTAGGTGACGCACCACCAAGGCGCTTGCATCCCCGCGAAGGCGGGGATCCAGAATGTCAGCTTTGTTTTTAATCATTATTAATAGTTTCGTGCGATTTTGAAAAAATCTTTTGGAAGGCATAGCCCATGCTATCTGCCATACTTCGCCATAGGGAACCACGAGGATTACTTTCAAGGGCGATGATAGCTTGGCTAGCCAAAATTTGATTATTAATAGTTACGTTTAAAGTGCCCAGCGTTTGACCTTTTTCAATAGGCGCTTTGAGTGAATTCAGTAAAACAACATTCTTTTGAATATTTTTTACCTGATTGTTAGCTACAGTTAGATATAAATCCTCGGCCAAGCCTAAGCGAACTTCTTTATTGGCTCCCTTCCAAACATGAGCACTGCTGATGGTTTCGTTGGCACCGTAAATCTTATGGGTTTCATAGAAACGAAAACCATAGTTTAAAAGACGGATCGATTCTTCGGTACGAACCACATCACTGGGAGAACCCATCACAACTGAGATGAGACGCATGTTATTCTTTTTGGCGGAGCCAATTAAACAATAACCAGCATCCTTGGTATGGCCGGTTTTGAGGCCGTCGGCTTCTGGCAGACGCCATAATAAACGATTACGATTAGGCTGGCGAATGCCATTATAAGCAAACCATTTTTGAGCGAAGAAATGATAGTCTTCTGGAAAGCTTTTGATATAAGCCTGGGTGAGAAGCGCAAAATCACGAGGGGTTGAATAATGTTCTGGATCGGGCAAGCCGGTGCTATCCGTAAAATGAGAGTTGTTCATGCCGAGCTGTTTGGCTTGTGTATTCATCATGCTAGTAAAAGCATCTTCTGCGCTCGCAATATATTCTGCTAAAGCGATGGTGGCATCATTCCCGGAATCGACGACAACGCCTTGTAGCAGATCTTGTACAGAGACCTCATCATTGACTTTGATGAACATGCGAGAACCCTCGGCTTTCCAAGCCTTAGAACTAATTCTCACCTTATCGTCCATGTGAATAGCACCGCTTTTAAGGGCACTGGAGATGATATAGAGAGACATGAGTTTGGTTAAGCTGGCCGGTGGTAGATGCAAATCAGCATTCTTTTCTACGATGACTTTTCCACTATCAGCATCGATTAAAATATAGCCCTTTGCATTAATATTAGGTGCGGCAGGCGTGAAGGTAGGTTGGCTAGAGTTTGCTCCTATAGGAATAATAGGATTAGCAGAAGCAGCGTTCAGCAGGGTATTTGCTAAAAATAGACCAATTAGGGAAAGCAAAAAGGGGATGAGCTTTTTTTTGTGGTTCATGGGTTATCCTTTTACGAACAGGTTCGATTTTGAATAGAAGTTTATCATAAAAATATTTTTGTCTCGCTAGAGATTTTTAGGATTGCAATCCCCTAGGGTTTCCTTATAATTCGTGTGGGATTCTATTAATTTTCATGGAGAAATTTTATGTCATTTTATCATTCCTTACTCGCTGCTACTACTGCTTTAGCGCTAGCGCTACCTGTTTTTGCTGATGAAGCTCCCTCTGCTACTAATTCCGGTGGTGCAGAACCTGCTGTTCAGACTACCTCTCAAGCGCTTGTTCAGCAAACGAAGATGAATATTAACAAAGCAACTGTAAAAGATTTGGTCAAGGTAAAAGGCATTTCTTCCAAGATGGCAAAAGCAGCGGTTGCCTATCGCAAAAAAAATGGCGATTTCAAATCTTTGGATGATTTAAAAAATGTAAAAGGCTTTAAAAAATTAAATGCAGATCAAATGAAAAATATTCAAGATCAATTAACAACAGGCTAGGTGGTTCTTTTCAGCTTATGTCATCAAAAGAAATACAAGCCTCTTTTTTGCCTTATAAAAACCTGGCCCTTGCTTTATTATTTTCGGTATTTTTAGGTCCAATCGGATTACTATATGCAACGGCCAGGGGTGGTATAATCATGTTCGTGGTCGCCTTTGTTGTAATAAGCAGTCGTTTTCCGGTGCCGATCATTCTCATGTGGGTTTCCTGTTGCATTTGGAGTGTGTTAGCAACCAATCGTTATAATTATAAAATTCTAAAAGCACGGATGAGGAACAATCATGAAAAAAATTATTCGGCGCAAGCTTCCCAATAAACCTGTTTGCTTTAGTACGGCAACCCATCCTTTATTGCAGCGTATTTATCAGACACGGGGACTCGTCTCTGATCAGGAACTGGAGCGTGGTTTGGATAGGTTGTTACCCTTTGAGGGTTTACTGGGTTTAGATCGGGCAGTCTTTCTCCTTGCGGAAGTTTTAGCAAAACAAGAAAAAATTTTGATTGTTGGCGATTTTGATGCTGATGGTGCAACTAGCACTGCGCTTGCTATTCGTGCTTTAAAAAGCTTTGGTGCCAAAGCAATTGATTTTTTAGTCCCCAACCGTTTTGCTTTTGGCTATGGCTTAACGCCAGAGCTTGTTGAAGTGGCTAAGGATTTCAAACCCTCCCTCATTATTACTGTTGATAATGGTATAGCTAATCATGCCGGCGTGGCTGCTGCCAAAGCAGCGGGGATAGCTGTCTTGATTACCGACCATCATTTGCCGAGTTCGACGCTTCCTGAAGCCGATGCCATTGTGAATCCCAATCAACCCGAGGATCCTTTCCCTAGTAAAAATCTAGCAGGCGTTGGCGTCATTTTTTATGTGATGCTCGCTCTGCGACGTTATTTGCTTAGCCAAGCTTGGTTTAGTAAACAAAATTTGCCGGAACCGAAGATGTCTTCCTTATTGGATTTGGTTGCTCTCGGGACGGTAGCAGATTTGGTGCCACTTGATTTTAATAATCGAATTTTAGTCCATCAAGGTTTAGGCCGTATCCGACAGGGTTTAGGTGTTCCCGGCATTCGAGCCCTCTTGGAAATCGCGGGTAAAACGCATGAACGAGCGAGTACTGCGGATTTGGGTTATATCGTGGCAGCCCGTTTAAATGCAGCTGGTCGAATGGAGGACATGTCTTTTGGGATTCATTGTCTTTTGGCAGACGAGATGACCGAGGCTAAAGAAAGAGCTCAGAAATTAAATCGACTCAATGAAGAGCGTCGTGTTGTTGAACAAAGCATGCATGAGAGTGCGCTTAAAATTTTAAATCGTTTTCAAAAACAGGCTAAGCTTTCCTTACCCAAGGGAGTTTGCTTATTTGATCCAAGCTGGCATCAAGGCGTGATTGGTATTCTCGCTTCTCGAATCAAGGACCGAGTCCATCGGCCTGTTATTATTTTTGCGAAAGCAAGTGAAACAGAGTTAAAGGGTTCTGCTCGTTCTATTCCCAAGGTCCACATTCGAGATGTCTTAGCGAATGTTGCAGCACGCTACCCATCCCTCATTAAAAAATTTGGTGGCCATGCTATGGCAGCTGGCCTAAGCATAGAGCGTTCTGCTTTTGAAGATTTTTCAAAAGCTTTTAATAGCGTTTTAGCAGAATGCCTCAGTGATGAAGATTTACAACCCTATATTCCAAGTGATGGTGAACTCAAGGAAGAAGAATTTACTTTAGCCATAGCAGAAATGCTCAATCAAGCCGGACCCTGGGGCCAGTCTTTTCCAGAACCGGTGTTCGATGATGTTTTTCGCATTCTGGACCAACGTTTAGTTGCGAACAAACATTTGAAAATGACCTTGGCTAAAGGCAATCGTCAACTGGAGGCTGTTGCTTTTAATATCGATCAAGCGCAATGGCCCAATTATCGCTGCCAGGAGATTTATGCAGCCTTTCGCTTGGATATTAATGAGTTTCGTAATCGACGGAGTGTGCAGCTGCTTCTGGATTATTTAGAGCCTGTTTAAGCGAGCAGGCAAATCCTACTTGTATTGTACTGTAAATTCGGTATTGGAGGTAAATAAGCATGAGTACTAAAAATGTTAATGCAGATGTTTTAAATTTTTTAGAAGGGTATCACAAGCTGTTTTTGCCAAAAAATTAAAGATAACACGTCAACGCTTATGTGATATTGAACATGGACGTAGTCGTATTAGTCCTAAGCTTGCTGCTGTGTTTGCTAGAAAACTGAGGTACAGTGAGTCCCAGTTTATTTGTCTGGCGCTTCAGGACATTTTAGATAGGGATGATCTGGATTATAAAATCGAGTTGCAAGACGCAGCTTGACAGATTTTATTTGTATTTTCATTTTATTTGTTCTTTGACTAAGAGCCAATCTTTCCAAGCCTCGGCTTTATCACGCGGATTGCGTAATAAATAAGCTGGATGGTAGCTAACGATGAGCGGTGTTTGCTCTTGTCCATAATGATGAATTTTTCCTCTCAATTGAGAGAGCGCTTGCTTGGTTTTTAGCAAATAATGTGCTGCAATTCTGCCGACAGCAACCAGTATTTTAGGTTGAATCAAAGCAATTTGACGATCTAAAAAAGGCGTACACAGGGCTACTTCTTCTGGCTGGGGGTCACGATTCTGAGGAGGACGGCATTTGAGAATATTAGCGATATAAACCTGGCTTCTTTCTTGTTTAATAGCCTTGAGCATGGCAGTCAGTAAGAGTCCCGCACGACCGACAAAGGGTTCTCCTTGCTGATCCTCATAAAAACCCGGGGCTTCACCAATAATCATTAAATGGGCTTTGCGATTGCCAACGCCAAAAACTGTTTGTGTTCGTGAATTTTGCAAGCCACAGGCGGTACAATGGGCTACAGCCTGTTCAAGCTTTTCCCAATCGAAAGGGGGTTCTTTTTTAGCTTGTTCAACAAGAGCCGGTGTTTCCCGTGGTTGCCAGACAGCAATGCCGAGTGCAGCGAGGTAGTGATTTTTATTCATAGTCATTTAATCTTTCTTATAAGGATAATAGCGGGCTTCCCAGATCATATTATCGATAATATGTTCAAGATCAAGTGCTGGATCAACTTAGTCACTTAAGGCGTTTTTTAGCTTCCAAAGCCTTCAGAATTCTTTCTCTACTAATTTCTGGTCTCTGTTTATTCAAACCCTGATGTAACGCTTCAGCCCTCTGATGAAGCTGGATAGCAGCCTTAATCAAGTTTTGGTTTTTCTCTAAGCCCTGGCGGATATTTTTCTGATTTATCTTCTTTCCCATATAAAAAGAAGCAGCGCCAATTATCGCATCACCGGTCCCAGCCATTACAGCTGTTGCACCTCCTACCGCAAGCGTTTTAGCACCCAAAAGCGTTGCTAGCAAACTGCTTCCTCCCGAAGGAATAGCCAAAGCAATTCCAGCCACAATTAAAGCAACACCTCCGAAAATCATGAGGGCTCCACCGGCTTGTTTAAGTGCTGATTTTTTATTTAAATCATTTGCAATCTGCCCTAGTTTCTCGATTTTACCTGCGAAGAGTATTTTATTCACTTCATTAGGAATGTAGGAATCATCTAAGCCCTTACTAAAGTAAAGAATATTCTCGAGCGCCTCTGTTAGGAGATCCATCTCGGAATCAGAAAGGGGTTTATGCTGATTTTCAAAAGCAAGAGAAGCCTGTTTACAAAATTCTTTTGCCGCCTGTACCAATAGCTTTCGCTGTGCCTTAAACAATAGCTCTCCCGGATCGTTGCTAGAGTTTTTGTCTTCAATCAAATACTCGTTAAGTATCTGATGTGCTTTTAAAAATCTTTCTCGCGGAGTTCCCTTATCTTCATGAGCTACTTTCTTAGGAAAATTGGTAGCCCTTGCTTGAAGTTCATCTTTTTCTTCTACTTGTGCATGTTTATTTAATGACGAAACATCAACAGCATCGGGAATTGCTGATTTGATACGCTGTGAGAGATCCTCGTCCTTTTTTGCTGAACAGGCTACAAAACTGGATTTTATTCCTAACTCCCGGGCTGCTGCTATTTGAGCCTCTTCTATCGTAAATAATTTTTTGGAAGCGTCGGTTTTTGTTACTACAAAAATACATTTTGCTTCAGGAAAATGTATTTTTGCTTTTTCAATAGTTTCCCTTAAATAGGCGAGCTGCTTCGCTAGGTCTTGAGTACAATCTAAGGTAAAGACGAGAGTACGGTCTTTTTGGGCTTCTGGTTCTGAGCCAAAAGCAATGGCTTGATTTATCTCATCGTTTAGAGTATCTCCGACAAAACGATTGTTGATCCCATCATAACGATTACCGACCTCGTAAAAATAGCTATCGACACCATCCTTAAGCTCTACATCGGCAGTAGGGCTATATTTCTCTTGAAAGCCCTCTCCCAGCATTCGAGATATTAAACTGCTTTTCCCAGATTGAGGTACTCCAAAAAAAACCAATTTTGATTTGGCCATCACTTCACCAATTTTAAATAATATTTAATTTATTATAGCATTTTATGCGAAAAATATTTTTGCTTTGTTGCGCAAATTAATCAAAGGCTTGTAAGGTTTCTGAGTAAGTATTCGGTTAATCTGGAGAAGTTGTCATTCCGGCATGCTTTAAGCCGGAATCCAGGGCATGTAAAAGCCTGCCAGCTAAAAGCGTGCTGGCATGACAGAGTAAGGGGTTAACCAAATACTTACGTTTCTTGTTTGAGCGACTCAAAACATGTAATTAATATATACATATATCAAGCGGGTTTCCTTATGAAAGCTTCCATTATCGATTTGCGATACAACATGCGCGAGCTTATTAAAGCACTTGATAGAAACGAAAAAGTTGAGGTTCTTTATTATCGAAAAAAATAGCTGTTATCTACACGGATATATTAATTCGGGAGCGCAGTTAATCTTTCTTATAAGGATAATAGCGAGCCTCCCAGATCATATTATCGATAAGATGTTCAAGATCAAGTGCTGGATCAACTGTCGCTATACCTTCTTTTCTGGCTTCTTCGGCAACAGCAAGGGCAATTTGCCGTCTGATTTTTTTAGATTCTGTCAGTTTAGGTAAGATGGGCTCGAAAGGATTGTGATGCGCGTGCGAAAACTGGCTCAAGGTTTGTGCAGCTGCCCACAGCATGCCATCGGTGATAAATCTGGCTTTGGCAGCAATCGCACCTAAACCAATACCCGGAAAGGAAAAGGCATTATTGCATTGAGCGACGCGAATTTGTTTCCCCCCATAAATGACATCGGGATAGGGACTGCCGGTAGCAATAATTGCCTGTCCTTCTGTCCACTGAATTAAATCATGTGGTGTGGCTTCTGATTTACTAAGAGGATTAGAAAGCGGCATGATGATGGGTCTCTTTGTATGCTTATTCATGTTTTGTATAATTTCTTTTGTGAAAGCACCTGGCACAGCGGAGCAGCCTATTAAAATGGTAGGGTGAATGTTTTTTACCACCTCATCAAGTGAAATATTAGCGGGGTCTTTTATTTTCCACTGTGCTAATTCCTGACTGGAACGCGCATAGGGCTTCTGAAAATCTAATAGACCAGGAGAATCCCGTGTGAGGAGACCCGATTTATCGATCAACCAAAATTTAGAGCTAGCTTCTTCAGCAGAAAGACCACTGTGTTGCAGGGCTAAATGAATTTGATCAGCAATACCAGTACCGGCAGTTCCTGCGCCAAAGATTACAATACGATGATTCTTGAGAGGGATACTACTTGCTTCCATACCAGCTAAGATACAGGCGACAGTTACGACGCCTGTTGCCTGAATGTCGCCATTAAAAGTACAAATTTTATCGCGATAATGCTGCAAAATGCTTCGAGCATGATCGCGGCCGACATCTTCCCAATGTAAAAGAACTGTCGGAAATTTTCGCTGTACGGCATTCACAAAACTCTCTATAAAATCTTGATAAGTCTTACCCGTAATACGCTCGTGCCGCCAGCCGAGATACATAGGATCGTTCAATAAGGTTTCATTATTGGTGCCAACGTCTAGCTGAATCGGTAAGGTACGATGAGGACTGATGCCGCCGCAGAGGGTATAAACCATCAATTTTGCTACAGCGATATTAATCCCGCCTATACCCTGATCGCCGATGCCGAGGACTGCGCCGCCATCTGTCACCACAATTAAATCGACATCTGCGAGATAACGATTATCGAGGATTTGATCGATCCGCGCGCGGTCTGGATAACTAATATAGAGGCCACGTGGTTTGCGATGTTCGAGACTAAACCGTTCAACGGCCTCACCTACAGTCGGTGTATAAATGATGGGCAGCATTTCTTCTAAATGTTGGCTGAGTAATTTGTAAAAAAGTGTTTCATTGTAATCATATAGGGCATTGAGATAGATGTTTTTGGCAAGATTAGTGTGGTGCTCCTGAAATTGTTCATACATTCGAGCGGTTTGCTGTTCTAGCGTTTCAATTTGATGGGGGAGTAAGCCTGTGAGCACAAAGCTTTCCCGCTCTTCTAGGCTGAAAGCACAGCCTTTATTGAGCTTTGAAATTCGAAGCAAATCATGACCGTTGAAAGGGATTTTGATGTAGGGATCATGATTCTTATCGTAAGAGAGTTTAATTTGGAACATGGTGGCCTGTCCCTGATAACATTTAGTTATCATTATTGATATAATTATAACCCGACTTGAGGGGTCTCGGTTATGAATAAGGTCATAAATTAATCAATCCAACTGATGGGGGCGAGATGAGAATTGCAGTTTATCCCGGAACCTTTGATCCAATTACCTTTGGCCAT
>CAYXNR010000053.1:0-15534 GCA_964466595.1 uncultured Coxiellaceae bacterium
TGCAAACCTATTCGGGCGATTAGCTCAGCGGTAGAGCACTACCTTCACACGGTAGGGGTCAGTGGTTCGATCCCACTATCGCCCACCAATTTTTTAAGGCAGGCATGATGATGGAAGGTCAAATTCTTATCGACTCTTTTGAAAGCACGATTTTAAAAACCAATCCCTTAAACGACCCACATCGCCGAAAATTAGTTATTTATCTGCCTCCTGATTATCAACATTCCGACAAACAATACCCTGTTCTTTTTTTGCTATCAGGTTTTACTGGAAAAGGCCTGATGATGCTAAATCACGAGGCCTTTTCAGAAGCAATTGACGAAAGGCTGAATCGTCTCATTAGCAGAAAACAAATCCAAGAGATGATTGTGGTCATGCCGGATTGCTTTACCTACTATGGCGGCAGTCAATATCTCAATTCAGTGGCTCTCGGGCAATACGAAACGCATTTCATCCAAGAACTGGTGCCTTATATTAAAAATAAGTTTCGCGTTAAAACAGCTAGAACAGCCTGGGCTCTAGCCGGACATTCCAGTGGCGGCTATGGGGCACTTATTTTAGGAATGCGCCACCCTGAAATTTTTGGTATTGCTGCCTGCCATAGCGGGGATATGGGTTTTGAATATTGCTATCAGCCGGATTTTCCAGAGGTGATGATCGAACTAGAAAAAAGCGGTGGCATCACTCAATTTATGCAAAAATTTTATGCCCTTAAAAAGAAAGGTGGCAAAAGCTTTCTCACACTTAATATTCTCGCTATGGCAGCTGCTTATTCACCTAATCTTCAAACTAAACCACAGTGCTTTGACCTGCCCTTCGATTTAAAAACCGGTGAAATCTTGCCTACCATCTGGGAAAAATGGCTGGCCTTGGACCCGGTTCGTATGAGTACGCATTATGTAGAACAATTGAAAAGCCTCAAACTTTTTATTGATTGCGGCCTACAAGATGAGTTTAGATTATATGCAGGTTCACGTATGTTTTCCGAGCGCTTAAAACAACTTCAGATCCCGCATACTTATGAGGAATTTGAAGATTCGCATATGAAAATCTCTTATCGCTACGATCGCTCTTTGCAGTTTATTTCTGAGAACCTAGCTTAAAAAACACCTCTATTGCCAGCTTGCTCTATTCCAGTTCATAATAGGCCGGTTTTTTTATTGCTGGAGAAGACATGCTCACTTATGAATTTTCCGTTCCGGGAGTCACCTGTTCTGCCTGTACTGGCTCAATCGACTATGTAGTAGAAGAAGCGAGAAAAGAAAAAAAACTCACGGGAATACGTTCTATCAATATCGATCTCGCTGAAGTACCGCCTCGTGCTCTTGTTCACGTTGAAGAAGGTCTGGAAAAGTCTGCGGTAAAAAATGAACTGAATGAGCTTCTAATCGATGTTGGTTTTGAATTCACTGATGTTGTGCCAACAGCAATTATAATTCGTCAACTCATCTTAAAAGGTCTACTGGGTCTTGTGACGGGCTCGATCATGTTAGGTCTTTGCCTCTCTGGTCTCGGGCTATCCATGGGAGTCATGTATCTAATCGGCTTCCTTTGCACAGCCTTAACCTTCTATCTTGGAAAAGATACTTATCAAGAAGCTTTCAAGAAGCTCAAAGCAAAACAATTAACCATGCACACGCTCTTTTCTCTTAGCACGCTTACCGCCCTAGGTATTTCCTTGCTTTCTTTTCTGGTTCCCACCATCCCGATGATGTTCGATACCGCTTTACTTATTTTTGGTTTTATTCATCTGGGTAAAGCTTATGAACAATCCACTAAACGAAAGGTTGGCCAAGCCGCCTCCTATCGTGCCTTAGCGCCTGCAAAAATTTCAGTGCGTCAGGCAAATGGCAAGTTTCAGGAAGAATCGATCTATAACATCATGCCAGGTAGCATCATTCGCGTACCTCAAGGTGGGGTGATTGGGCTAAATGGTGAGTATCTTCCAGAAGACAAATCAGAAAATAGCACGACTATTATTAATCCTTTTAGTGGTAGTAATCTGCCGCAAAAAATCGAGCCCTACAATAATATTTTAGCCGGCTCTCTGGTTCCCACCAATGTGGATCATATTGACCTCAGAGTCACCAAAAGTGAAGAGGATTCTTATTTAGCTTTTTTAGAGAAAAATGCAAAATTGACTCTGACTAAAAAAGCTCCCCTACAGACAGTAGCTGATAAGATTTTGCAGTACTTTGTGCCCACCGTTCTTTTTCTAGCGCTTGCCTCTGCTTTCACGATCGGCTTTTTATTCACTACCTTATCCGCCTTACAAGTGGCGGCAACGATGCTTGCTTTAGCCTGTCCTTGCATATTCGGACTCATTATTCCACTGATTATTAAACTTGCTATTGTTATAGCCAATACCATGGGCGTCCAAGTTGCCCATGGTGAAAGTTTACAAGCTGCTGCTGAGACGGAAATTATTTTTTTTGATCTGCAAGGCACGCTCACCTCCGATGAGATTTTTGTAAGTTCTGGTCGTGCAGAACAGCCAGTAACTAATCTCTCGACCCTCATGCTAGATTATCTCGCTGCCATCGAACAATTTTCTGAGCATCCCTTTGCTTGCGCTATTCAGAAATATATTTATGAGCACTTAAAAAGACCTAAAAGGTCTAATAAAAAAGGAATTGTACCCGAGGTCACTCTCGAGGAAACCTTCCATTCTGGCATGCGCGCTAGCATTCGAGGAGAAACCTATCTCGTCGGCAACAAGGCCCTTTTTCTAGAACAAGGCTTCAAAGAGGAAGATTTTAAAAACGCTGACCTTCCCAATCATGAAGCAGAACATGTTATTTATCTCGCTCGTAACAAGCTTATCCAAGGTTGTATTTTATTAAAAAATCCCTTGCGCGAGGGAGCAGCAGAAGTCGTTCGCGCCTTACAAGATCAAGGCAAGGAAGTTCGCTTTTGCACAGGAGCGAGTCTAGAAACCGCTGAAAAACATATTCGTCAATTAGAGCAAAGCGGCGTTCGTCCTATTCCTCGAGCGCATATTTATGCAAATTGTACGCCGCAGGACAAACAGGATCATATTGAAAAATTAAGCGTTGAAGGACGAAAGGTCGCTATGATTGGCGATGGTCTCAATGATGCACCAGCCTTTGAAAAGAGTTTCTTTAGCATTGCTATTGAGTCAGCACAAAGTTATAAACTGACTCAGGACACGGCCGGCGCTGTCATCCATAAAGATTCGAATAATGAGTTATCACTCCGCGCCATTCCCCGTATTTTCAAGCTCGCTGATCAAACAGTAAAAACCATTAAACAAAATCTAGCCCTCTCTCTCTCTTATAATATGGTAACCATGTTTGCTATTCCCAGTCTTTTTATTGGCTTTAGCTTTATTCTGAATCCAGCACTTGGTGCAGCCTTGATGTTTATTCAATCCACACTTATTTTAGCCCATGTGCAGTACTTCAAAAAAAAACAACTAGCTTCCCTTGAGCTCGACACCAATCCTGCAATTTGGAAAAGCACTGACAATCAGGTTCTGAATAAGCTACCTTTGTCACCATCTCAATTTAAAAAAGCACAGGATGATTTTGACTTCAATTATGGAAAGAAGAACGCTGAAAGAACAGAAAAGCCTCAGTCAGAGACTTCGTATTCCATCCAAATCACTGATGACTTAGCGCAGGTGTATGGAAATAGCGTCTATCTAAAACCCCATTGACACTAAGGGTATTTACTGATTGCTCCTTTAATTTAGCCTTCAGTATACTCTCCTAAAGGATTGCACTAGGGAGAGTAAGATGTTGCATGATGCGAAAAACAAACATTTTGCACAACGCTTAAATAAATGCTTAGATGAGCTAGATCAGCGAGCAGATGTCCGAAAACGTTCGGCTATGCTGAGTAAAATGTTAAACATTCCCCGCCAACTCGCTTGGATGCTTCTCGAAGGACATCACATTCCAGATGAAACCTTATTGAATGAAATTGCTAGAGAATTTGAGGTTGAAACTAGCTGGCTCACAGGGAAATAAGACTTTGTTGAATAACTCAGCTATTGAATCCCCTCCCGCCACGCTTTTTGTGGAGGGAGGGGTAGGGGTGGGAGGTAAAAAATACGGTCAGTGATACTGCTATTATTTGCGGACTTACTCTTAAAGCAATTTTTAATTTAAGCTTTTGCCACAGAAGGGATTCATAAGCAGTTTAATAAAAAGCTTTAAATTAGATATTAAAACACCCTCCCACCCCTACCCCTCCCTCCACAAAAAGCGTGGCGGGAGGGGGTTCAATAAGGCTGAGTTATTCAACAAAGTCGGGAAATAATAGAAAAAGCTGTTGATCCTTCGCTTCGCTCAGGATGACAGGGTTAAGCTCAGGATGACGGAGTTGAACTCAGGATGACAGGGTTAAGCTCAGGATGACGGGGTTGAACTCAGGATGACAGGGTTAAGCTCAGGATGACAGGGTTGAACTCAGGATGACAGGGTTAAACTCAGGATGAGAGTGCTAGTCTATTCGCTGTAATCTGCTGATTGATTTGCTGTGAACGCTTCTCAGCCAACAAAATTTCGGCCGCTCCCATGGAGGTAGCGACTTTTTCACGCATCGGGACAAGAGCGGCTTGCAAAGCAGGATTAGTAGAAGCTGCCGCTAGTTTCAGCCAAGCATAAGCCTCTTGCTTATTGCGCGGCACACCCTGACCTTCGGCATACATTAAACCAAGCATGAGCTCTGCATTCTCCATCCCCTGCAGTGCCGCTTGATTATACCAATAGGCTGCCATTCTTTGATCGATTTCGATGGCTAGGCCTTGCTGGTAAAATAAACCCAACATATATTGCGCATTGGCGAGTCCTGCTTTTGCAGCCTCATAAAACCATTTCAGCGCTTGACGCGAATCTTGTTCGACGCCCTTTCCTTTATAGTAATAATAAGCTAAGGCAAACTGCGCCTCACTCAAGCCCTGTTGGGCTGCTTTTTGATACCACCTGACAGCAAGCGAAGGATTGGCGAGACAACCAATTCCATTCATTCTGAAGTAGCCTAAGCAGGCTTGGGCCAGCGGTAAACCGCTTTCTGCAGCTTTCGCAATTAATTGAAAGGCAAAAGCAGGATTAGAAGGTAAATCCCTTCCTGAATAATACATGAGACCTAAATTATATTGAGCCAGGTCTAAGCCCTCAGCTGCAGCTTCCGCATACCAATAAGCAGCCCGGTTTTTATCTTGGGCTATACCCTGACCGAGACTGTAAAGCAGTGCCACCATAAATTCTGCCTTAGTAAAATGCTGATTGGCTGCCTGCAAAAATAGCTTAAAGGCTTTCGAATAATCTTGCTTGAGCTCACTACTTCCTTGATGAGCTTGATAGTAAAGTAAACCCAAATTATATTGCGCCTGTGGAAGACCGAGGGCTGCAGCCTGAATATACCAGGGAAGCGCAGCATTCTGATCGCGTGGCAAGCCATAGCCTACTGAAAAAAGATAGCCTAGCATATAAGCCGCTTGGGCAAGCGGGCTTTGTTCTGATTTCGTTGCGGCTTCTTGGATCAAGGAGACAGCAAGACTCAGATTTTGCGCAACACCGAGTCCCTCGTAATACATCATGCCGAGGGCAAATTTTGCTTCAGGCAACTGTTGATCTGCGGCTTTTTTAAACCAAGCAAAAGCCCGTTTAGGATCTTTCAGGCAAGCGAAACCCTGAAGAGAAAGATAGCCTAATTGGTATTCTGCAAAAGGATTATTGTTTCTTGCCAGTATTCGATATAAGCCATAGGCTTTAGCATAGTCTTTATTCTTAAAAGCAAATTCAGCCGCGGTGATCAGTCTCCTCTCTCGAAGCGGCGGCATTGTTTTTGAAGCAAAAGGAAAAGCATAAACAAGGGAAGTAAATAAAAAGAGACTTAAAAAAATAAAGCGCATTAGCTACCCTGTGCTTCCGTTTCAATTTCTGCTAAGGCCTGCTCGATCATAGTCAGTGCCTCATCGATTTGCGCCTGTGTAATGATTAAAGGCGGCGCCAAGCGAACAACTGTTTTATGGGTTTCTTTACTTAGAATGCCATATTTTAATAACTTTAAGCAAAGGTCGCGTGCAGAAAATTTAGAATGAACCTCCAGACCCAATAACAAGCCCTTGCCTCGCACTTCTTTAATGACAGGAGAAGAAAGCGCCTGCAATTTTTCAATAAAATAGTGACCTTGTTCAGCAGCACGCAGAATGAGCTGATCTTCCACCAGAATTTCCAAGGCACGCTTACCGACAACCGCAGCTAAAGGATTGCCGCCAAAGGTGCTACCATGGTCTCCGGGATGGAAAACTTGCATCAGTTCTTTTTGGGCTAAAAAGAGGGATACGGGTAAGAGGCCGCCGCCCAAAGCCTTGCCTAGCATCACAGCATCTGGCTTGACCCCTTCATGATCACAGGCTAGCAGTTTACCAGTTCTCCCTAAGCCAGTTTGAATTTCATCGCAAAGAAACAAGACTTTATTTTTCTTGCAAATTTCAGCACAGGTTTTTAAATAACCCGCGGGCGGAACAATAATGCCGCCCTCGCCTTGAATAGGTTCAACAATAAAAGCCGCTGTATTTGGCGTAATTGCTAATTCCAAATCTTCGGCCTTACCATAATGAATCGTTTTGAGACCCGGTAGAAAAGGACCAAAGCCGGCTTGATATTGTACTTCTGAGGACATGCTGATCAGAGCAAGGGTGCGGCCATGAAAGTTTCCCTCACAGGAAATAATTTCTGCTTTATGAGGGCGAATTCCCTTTACGGTATAAGCCCATTTTCGAGCTGCTTTTAGGGCTGTTTCAACAGCCTCTGCTCCCGAATTCATCGGTAAAGCTTTTTCAAAGCCTGTGAGTTCGCAAACTGTTTGCAAGAAAGGACCTAGTTTATCGGTATAAAAGGCTCGGGAAACGACGCCCAATTGTCCAGCCTGTTCTTGTAAGGCTTGAACAATTTTAGGATGACAATGACCAAAACTAACAGCAGAATAAGCACTCATCATATCGAGATAGCGTTTGCCGCTCTCATCCCAGAGATAAACGCCCTCCCCACGCCTTAAAGTAACAGGCAAGGGTTCATAATTATTCGCACCATATTGTAATTCTAAATCAACAGATGAATTCATAGTCAGCCTCAAAAAGCATATAATGATGTGGGTTAAAGATATGGGTTAAAGATAACATAAGATTAAAAAACTGAGGAAGAAAAACTACTTTTAAAATAAAATGAGTGTTTTCAGTCTGTCCTATGAAGCCGTTTATTCAACTAGGTTGGGAACCTCTGAGACGCTTTAGGCTTTCCTTGATTTCAGGACATGCACACCACGCTTCAAGTTAGTCCCCCTTTATGTCTCATATTATGGTTTCAGGACTGATAGACCGAAAACACCCATAAGTTAAGTATAGGCTAGCTTAGGGATTAAGCAAATTTTGAACAATTTTTTTATTTTTGGGTAGTATAATAATGAATAAGGTAGAAAAGAGTGTATAAATAGCAAGACCTTGAAAAATAAATTAAAAAATCACCTTCATTTAAAAAACTAATGAAAACAAGGATTCATCTATGCGAAAAAAACCAATTATTACAATAGCTTCGGAGCCTGCTCGGGTTCATTCTTTAAGCAGTGAAGGACGGGGGATAGCAGCGGTAGAAGGGAAAACAATTTTTATCGAAGGCTCCCTTCCTGACGAAACTGTTACATATCGGGTCTTCAAAAAACATCGCCATTATGATGAAGCCGCTGTCTTTGAAATTATCCAAGCCTCAGCAGAACGCGTCACCCCCGCCTGTCCACAATTTGGTATTTGTGGCGGCTGTAGTATGCAGCATGTAGAAGTTTCCGCTCAACTACAATGGAAACAAAAAATACTGCTCGAACAATTAAGACAGATCGGACACCTTGAGCCGGAGGCTCTGCTACCACCACTTTTTGCAGCAAACTGGGGATATCGTCATAAAGCCCGTCTTGGTGTGCGTTATGTCAAACAACAAAATAAAGTCTTTGTAGGATTTCGCAAAAAATTCAGTGGCCAACTGACTGATCTTTCGGCCTGCCCTGTTCTCCATCCTGCTATCAGCAGCAATTTGTCTGCTTTATCTGCTTTGATTTCCAGTTTGGACGCTAAAGAACAGCTTCCTCAAATTGAAGTCGCCGTAGGAGATAAGCAAGCTGCTCTTATTTTTCGTCATTTAATTCCGCTTTCCCAAGCTGATCTCAGTCAATTTCAGGATTTTGGCCAAAAACATCACTTACACATTTATCTTCAACCCAATCCACCCTTAGCTCTTTCTCGCCTCTGGCCACAAGAAAGTGCAGAGCGTCTCCACTACGCTTTGCCGGATTTTCAAATAGAGTTTCTCTTTCACCCTTTGGATTTCACTCAAATCCACCTCGAAATTAATCGTTTGATGGTGAAACAAGCTCTTCTTCTGCTGGATCCGCAACCACAGGAGCAAGTACTGGATCTCTTTTGCGGTATTGGCAATTTTTCCCTTCCTTTAGCACGTCATGCGAAAAAGGTGATTGGTATTGAGGGGAGTCAAACCATGATAGAACGCGCTTATGAAAATGCAGCTCACAATAAACTTTCCAATCTCGAATTTTATGTCGCTAATTTATTTGAGCCACCACAGGCTGCAGATTGGTTTCATCAGTCTTATGAGAAAATCCTTCTAGATCCACCGCGAACCGGCGCTAAAGAAATCATTGAACAGCTTCCGCGTTTTTCTCCGAAGCGCCTGGTCTATGTTTCCTGCAATCCAGCTACCTTAGCGCGTGATGCTAGCCTATTGGTGCATCAGCAGGGTTATTGCTTAAAAAAAGTAGGGATCATCAATATGTTTCCCCATACCAGTCATGTAGAAGCCATGGCTGTTTTTGAACCGAAGTGAATCCGGAAGCGCTTGCACGCTGAGGAGGCAAAGATGGTTAATAAAAAGTCTTTATATCAGTATTCCACAGAGGGCGAACTCGATCTGCCGGCTTGGCTCACTAAAATCAAGCATGTTTATCATCTTGACAATACTGAGCTCATCGAAAAAGCAGCGGAATTATGCAAGCAATTTTCTAAGGGTCTCACTACTTTTTATGGAAAATCCTGTCTTGAACAAGGCCTGGAGATCGCAGAAATTATTTTGCAACTTAAACTCGATCAGGCTGCAGTTGCTGCCGCTTTGCTTACCAGTCTCATGTCCTATGCTCATGTCACACCAGAAAAAATTGCTGAACAACTCAATCCGAAGGTTCTTGACTTACTCAAAAGTATTGAACAAATGGAAACCTTGCGCGATATCCAGAAAGATATTGTACAACGCCACGATTACACTCAAATTGATCGTCTTCGTAAAATGATCTTAGCGATGGTTAATGATGTACGCGTAGTACTGATTGAATTGGCTAAACAAACCCTTGTGATGCGTGGTATTAAAGATATTAATCCCGGCGAACGTAAACGTATCGCTGAAGAAACACGTGACATCTATGCGCCGCTTGCGAATCGCCTAGGCATAGGCCAGTTAAAATGGGAACTGGAAGATCTGGCTCTGCGCTATATTGATCCTCTGACTTATAAATCTATTAGTCAATTTATCTCGGAGCGTCGCGGCGATCGCGAAATCCGCATTCAAGCCATGATCCTAACCCTGAAAGAACGTTTAGATGAAGAAGGTATTTCTTCAGATATTAGCGGGCGAGCCAAACACATTAATAGTATTTTTAATAAAATGCAGAGCAAAAATTTAACGCTTCAGAATATTTACGATATTAGCGCAATTCGCGTGATCGTGCCGACCATACAAGATTGTTATACCGCCTTAAGCCTAACCCATCGTTTATGGGAGCATGTTCCAGAAGAATTCGACGATTATATCGCCACACCTAAGCCGAATGGCTATCGTTCCATTCACACTGCAGTCATTGGCGGAGATGGAAAAAACTATGAAATTCAAATACGCACCCGTGAGATGCACGAAGAATCAGAACGCGGCATTGCTGCTCATTGGCTGTATAAAGAGGATAAAGCACAGCTCAAGGGTAATAAAACCAAAATCAATTTTCTTCGTCAATTATTAGATTGGCACCGAGAAGTGGCCCAAAGCAGAGCAGTGGAGCCTCCCACCACAGAACAAAAAGCAAATCCCTCTACTATAAAGCAAGGAGATTACTTAGATGAGCAAATCTATACGCTCACGCCTGCCGGCAAAATTATCGATTTACCTCAGGGAGCAACGCCTATTGATTTTGCCTACTGTATTCATACCGATGTCGGTCATCACTGTCGCGGAGCAAAAGTAAATGGCCGCATTGTGCCACTGAACCATCGACTACAAACCGGAGACCATGTGGAAATCATGACCATTTCAGAAGGCAATCCGAGTCGTGATTGGTTAAATGCTGAAGCCGGCTATGTAAAAAGCTCCCGAGCACGATCTAAAATCACACAGTGGTTTAAACAACAAAAATCAACTCAGCTTATTGAAGCCGCTACTCAACTGAGCCAAGTACTCTCTAAAGCAGAACCCAGATCTTCTCCTCCCTTCCTCAATGCGCCCAAGCAAGCTGCTAGCGCCGCTCGCATTCTTGTTTCTGGAACGCGCGATTTTTTAACTCGGATAGCCCGCTGCTGTAAGCCTATTCCGCATGAAGCCATTATGGGCTATATCAGTTATGGACGCGGCATAGCCATTCACCGCAAAGATTGCCGCAATCTAACAACCATTGATTCTTCTCGCTTGATTACCATCGATTGGGATCAAAGTCACCAAGGCCTGTACGCTGTTGATCTTGATATTTTTGCTCAGCGAGGACACGATATTCTAAAAGAGATCACTGCTGTTTTCTCCAACGCCAAAATAAACATGATTGCGATGCGCTCATTAATGGGGCACAATCATCAATCAACATGGATTACTGTCACCATCGAGATTCATGATACAATAGAACTTTCACAAACCATGGAGCAATTAAAACAATTGCCTTTCATTATTGAGGTTAAAAGGAAAAAATGAATCACAAAAAAAAAGCTAAAACAAATTCTACAGCTGATTTGCCGGCTATCGACTGGCGTCTCTGTCTTAAATTAGCGAGCAACAAAGAAGCTATTGCCCAGGAAATCTTATTGTTCATTATTCAAGAATTACCCACTGATCTCGAAGCGATTAAGCAAGCTCAGAAAAAAGCAGATTACGATGAATTATTACGCTGTGTTCATAAACTACATGGCGCCCTCTGTTATTGTGGCATGCCGCGTTTAAAAAACGCCGTAACTCATCTAGAAACGGCTTTAAAGCTAAATAATTTCGACCAAGCCGAGCTTGGCAAGCTTAGCGCGCATGTAGAAGCTGAGGCAAAAACAGTACTAAACAGTCCTCTACCAAAAACTTAGGCGCTATCACACAAGCGCTTGCCTAGCTTTTCACCACTGCTACCAACTCGGTAAGCGGCTGCTCGAGTAGAAGTTCTAAACAGTCCGCCTCGTTGATAAGCCAGATAAAAGCCAACCCCCACAAAGCACAAGAGCAATTCTGTAACTGCTCGTAAAATTTTATCACAGACACTACGATGCTCATCTAAAAAATAATTATGAGGGGCTGATAACTCAGTTTTTAAATCTGCTTTAAATTGTTTCGCCTTGATCATTCTTGACTGCCTTTCCTCATTTAAAAAATTGAGTGTGCGCTCGCAAAGAACCGATATTAATGCTTGCGTTTTTTCCGCCTTAAGCTGCTGCAAGGGATCTTTTTCTTTCTGCATGATCTTAGCATCTAAATCAAATTCGTTTAAAGAATCAGCTAACTCTTCATAAGCAGCTGCTGTTCTTTTATCTGGTTTTTCCTCTTGTTTGATGGTTGCAATGCGCGCTGCAAGCATTGTAAAGAGTGCGCCTAGATCAAGGCGCTCCTGATTTTTTTGCATCGAGTAATCTGCTTCTGATTCTTTTGATTCCGATTCTTTTGCTTCGGATACAGGCTGAAAGTCAAGTGTTCCCTCCTTTGAAGCCGCACGAAAACGGTGAGCCTGAAACGAGGTACGATCCTCAATCACTGAAAGATACGAGGAAGCTCTTCCCTCCATTCTGCTTCTAGCCTCGCTTAACTCATATTTATCAGTCTCAAACTTGTATTTTAAAACTAGCTTGGTGGTAGCTCGTAACATCTCTTGAACCGCTTTTTTCTTTTGGTCTTCCTCGTAGCTTTGATAGTCAATTATCCCGCCGGCCTGTGGATCACCCCAGCGGTAATTATGAAGATTATGTTTATCGAGAATACCGCTGGTCGTACTAGATACTTTTTCGCGAATAGCAAGCAATTTTGCATTTAGTCGCATCGCTAGATCTAATTGTTTGGTAATCAGCATGTCATTCACAGAGTCTTGCTCTTCTTCGACTTTTTCTAAAGCTTTTAACAGTATGCCAATGCGATTATGAAGATCTGCGCTCAAGGACTGTAAAGAATCGAAAATAAAATTACAATGATGCGGATTACTAATGTAAATTTCACCCATGTCTCGAATAAAATCAGATAATTTTTCGCAAAAAATAGTTAGGTCTGTTAACTGATCCAATAAGATTGCAAGATCTAAAAATATTTGTGCTCTATTTTTTAATTGTTGTAGGTTTCGATAAGCTGTCAGTACCGCATTAATAGCCTCTTTCTTTCTACCCGATAATCTTTCTAGCTTTTTAACAGTCGATAATTTTTCTAAAATGGTATCAAGACCCTTCACCTCAGCTATTTCTAGCTCCAGCAGTTTTCTATCCTCCTCCACCTCATACAAGCGCCAAGCTTGGCCCTCCTTTATAATTAAAAACGCAAATGGATCAATTACTGTCGGCAGCTGAGCTGCTATCACAACACGACATTCTTTATCGAAACCAACTGGAATGAAGCTATCCGTTTCATAGCTTCCATCTGCTTGCGGCTGAGGCGCTTTCAAGGTCAAAAAATTTTTAGCAATTTTAAATAAAGGTTTGATGTCGACTAAATCTTCTGCTTTTAATCCGATGGTGTTTTTAATACTCACCTTGGGATTCAGATAATGCGCCAGAATCATTTGCAGCCAGTGTTTGAAAATCGAATCTGGAATGTCCACCTCATTTTGTGATAACAGTGTATGTGAATTTTTATATTCCTGGCGAATTAAGCCTTTTGCCAACAATTCGAGCGTTGCCGAATCAACATGTATCCACTTTTCTTCAGCAATAATGAATTTAGCAAAAAACGAGCTCAATTCAGGAATGAGGTCCTTACTGGCAGCAGACATCAACTCATCCACATAGGATTTAAGCGTCCGTGAATTACTGTGATCTAAGAGTAATTTTTTTGCCTTGCGAAGTTCTTTACAGACCAACTTCAAACGCTCAAAACGTTGTCTTTTTTTAGGATCACTGGATTCAAAAAAAGAATGGCGGGGAATAGAAGCATAAGCAGTAATAAAACGAATAATTCCTTCTAAATAAACAATATCGGCTTGATAACCTTCAAATTTAGTGCAATGTTCACTCAGCATGACTAATAAGTAAGTTAAAACACTAGAAGTCACATCCTCTGCTGTACCGCGAGTGAACTGACTTCTTTCATCTTTGCTCAAACGCACATCATAAAGCCCCAAGATGTGGGTTTTAGCATTTTTGATATGACGGCTATATTGATTTAAAAAAGAATCATTATTAATTGATTTATCTTTAACAAGATCTCTGCGGATGGCCTCGTTTAATTTTAAAGCCGTAGCTGAAGCAGGATTGTCTTTATCATCAAGAATAAAGGGTGGAGGAAGGGAGGGATGCTCTGGAAAGCCCGTGTCAAGAATATCGACTAAATACTCATTATGAAATTTCAGGACTTGTTTTATTTTATTTAAGTGTTTTTGCGATTTATATTTATTATACTCATGTTTAGCTACCGCAACACCGCTCACCACCACAGCCGCCAACCCAGTTAAAGCAATAGCAGCCAAGCTACTACTTCGAGTCAATAAGCCTATTCCACCACTTGGACTCGCCCCTGCTACCGCTGCCGCCTCCCTGACATTCATGATCTATCCTCTCACGGTTTTCCCTTTCGTGGTTGTCCTTAAAAAGCTTAGCATAGAAAAGCTTAAGGATTTATTAAGAGCATCTTATCCGGGCAATCCGTAAAAACAGCAGTCACGCCACAGGAAAATAATTCTTCTGCGCGAGCGGGATCATTGACGGTATAGGCTAAAAGAGGCAGACCGCTTGCTGTGAGTGTTTTAATGAGCTCGGGCTTAAGCAGCGCTTGATTCACATTGAGTGTTGATCCCTGTAAACCTTGATAGGAAATTTCCCAAGCGGGTTCGAGTTGATCTAGTAGGAAGCCAAGATGGCAGTTGCTGGATTGCTGTCTTAGCTCTTTTAAAACAGGAAGGGAAAAACTAGAAAAAAGTAGCTGCGCACTTGGATAAGTTTCAGTTAATTCAAGAATTCGAGTAACGATTTCTTTCTCTTGACCCACGAGCGCTTTTATTTCAATATTTGCAAAAAGCTGATTTTCTTTTATAAAGCTAAGCACTTCTTTTAAAGAAGGTATTTTTTCTCCGGCAAACTGCTTATCAAACCAGGCACCTGCATCGAGCGTTTTCAAATAGCTGTAAGGATAGTCCCGAACTAAACCCTTGCCATTCGTCGTGCGCTCTAAACTTTCATCATGAAAAACAAGGAGCTCGCCACAAGCCGCCATCATCACATCGAATTCGAGCCAAGTCGCGCCCCAATCTCGTGCTTTTTTAAAAGCGGCTAGCGTATTTTCCGGTGCAGAGGCACTCGCCCCCCGATGAGCCAAGAAGGGCGGCTTAAAGCGAAGAGGAGACTTTGTCATGTTTTCCTGTCAACTGCTGGTATTTATTTTTCAATTGCTCAGCTGTTTCTTGATGCTCCGGGTCGACAATAATGCAATTCACTGGACAAAGTGCAACACACTGCGGCTCGGAGAAATGTCCGACACATTCTGTACAGTGCTCCGGTTTAATTTCAAAAATCATCTCACCCTGATAAATAGCCTCATTCGGGCAAACCGGCGCGCAGACATCGCAATTAATACATTCTTCCGTAATTTTGAGAGACATTAAACCCTAGCCTTTTTGTATAAAGCCCGAGCCACATGCTCTGGCACAAAACCACTGACCTCGCCCTTTAAGGTGGCGATTTCACGCACTAAACTCGCTGAGATATACATATACTTTTCTGCCGGCATTAAAAACAGGCTTTCAATATTCGGATTTAAAAAGCGATTCATACTGGCTAATTGAAATTCATAATCAAAATCCGCTACAGCGCGTAGACCACGCAAAATGATAGAAGCATTTACTTTTTTCACAAAATCGAGCAATAAAGAATCAAAACCCTCAATTTTAATATTTTTATAAGCTTTCAAGGACTCGGCTGCCAAGTCCTTTCGCTCTGCTATTGAAAAAAGAGGTTTTTTATCAGGATTGGCGGCAATACCGACAATAACCTGATCAAAAATACGGGAAGCGCGATCCAGTAAGTCGATATGGCCAAAGGTAATTGGATCAAAGGTTCCGGGATAAACTGCAATTCTCATCTCG
>CAYXNR010000054.1:0-14035 GCA_964466595.1 uncultured Coxiellaceae bacterium
TACCGATGAAAGAGCCTAGCAGGAGACTAATGAGACTCGAAATAAAAACAATATACAAAGTTTCCCAAGTAGCTTTGAGCAAAAGAGCGAGTTCGAAGTTAGGCATAGAGGGTTTCTACCTGAATAGAAGTTGATTGAAGATATTGCAAGGCTTGTAGCAGTGCCTCTTTTTCGCCGGACAAAGAGCAAATGGTAAAGCCAACAGTGGTATCTTGTACCTTGTCAATGAGGGCCTGTTTCAGATTAAAGCTGACATTAAATTTTTTTACCAAAGAAGAAATAATAGGTTCCTCACTATCTTTACCAATAAAGGTGAGCTTCAGCACCAGAGAATCTTTGTCACCTTCATCGGGTAGATAAAAATGAAGCGCTTGTTGGATTAATTGCTTTGTCACAAGATGTTGTGGGTTGGAAAAGATATTCACCGTGGAATTCTCTTCGACCAAGCTACCCTGATCAATGATGCCAACACGAGCACAGATTTTTTTAACAACCTCTAATTCATGGGTAATCAGTAAAATAGTCAAGCCCAATTCGCGGTTGATTTTCTTTAATAAATTTAAAATAGCCTGTGTGGCTTCGGAATCAAGCGCTGAAGTTGCCTCGTCACAAAGTAATAAATGTGGATTGCTTGCCAAGGCACGCGCAATGCCGACACGTTGCTTTTGACCGCCACTGAGTTGTGAGGGAAAATGATTTTTTTTATCGCTTAAGCCAACCAGTTCTAATAATTCTCCTACCTTTTTTTGAATGTAGGTGCTGGAGCAGCCTCTTATTTCAAGCGGTAGGGAAATATTTCCAAAGACTGAGCGTGATTCAAGTAAATTATAATGCTGAAAGACCACACCGATTTGCTGTCGGTGTTCTCGCAGTTGTCTTTGCGAAAGCGCAGTTAAATCGATGCCCTTAACCAAGACCTGCCCTGAAGTGGGGCGCTCCAATAAATTAACCGTACGCAATAAGGTACTTTTGCCGGCGCCGCTTTTCCCGAGAATGCCAAAGATTTCGCCGCCTTGAATATGGAGATTGATATTTTTTAGGGCAGGAAAGACTTGCTTATTAAGGTAATAGTTTTTATAGACTGCTTTCAGTTCAATCATGAATGGACCTCATTTATATAGTAAACAAGGCTAAAATAAGGCGAAAAAAAACCATCGTGCTAAAGCTGCGATGGTTGTTTGATACGCTTTAGCCATTTTTATAAAGCGCCTGCAAGCTGTAGCTCAAATCAGCGCTTAAAGCATGTTCACAGCATAGCGAAATTTTGAAGGGTGGTCAAGAGCGAGGGCGGCAAGTGTAGCGAGGACGGCAAAAGAGAATTCAAATAAGGCGCTATAAAATAGGCAGAGAGTCCGCCGATAAAACCAAAAATATGGGCTTCGAAGGAGGATCTCGCTTTGAGAGGAAAGAGATTAAAAAGTAAACTACCAAAATAATAAACACAAACCAGACCCAGGGCGAGAGAGAGGACGGTTGGTTGTTGATAGGCATTTAATAGCAAAAAGGACCAATACCCCATGATGAGACCGCTTGCCCCGACATGCAGTGCTTTTCTCCCAAAGAGCCAGGTGCCAAGACCACCGATGACCATAATAGTGAGCGTGACACTCAAAAAAGTTGGCAGGCCATATAATAAAACAAAACTCAGTAGAATAAATAAAGGAAGGGAATTGAAAAACAAATGATTAAAATCACCATGTAAGAAGGGAGAGAAAAAAATACCAAGGAGGCCAAAAAGATGGCGAGGAAAAATGCCTAAGATATTGAGGCGATAGCCTAGTAAAAAATTGATAAAGTGAATGAGATATAAGCCGGCAATCAGCGCAAGCACAAAGGGCATATTCTGTTTGATTAAGTCGATACTAAAATCCAGTTGATTCACTGCTTCAGAAAAAAAATTGTCCATTGCCATCCCATTTTGTAGTATTTAAGGCTCAAAAAAATAAACTACTCCCACTCCCAGCTCATTTGAATTGGGCGTGCCAATTTTAACAACGGAACTATATGCCGTATAAATATATTCAGCCCGAAAAGCCCATTGCTCTCTAAACTTCGTTTGTAAACCGCAGCCTAATTGCATACCTAATTTCATACTATTTGGGGCTACAAAACGAGAATCAATTAAACCGAGATGCAGGTAGCCGAGTAAATTGTTATAGAGGAAGGCTCCCGGCAAGAGACTGGCTCCAAAGCTATTGGAGGCTTTGGCTGTTGAGCCCTCACGGTTGCCGCGAATATCAGATAAAACAAGCGTGGCAGGAATATAAAATACCTCGCCGCCCAGATAATATTGATTTGACCAGTCTGCGTAACCAAGAGCGAAGCGCGGATGAAGATCACGGAAGCTTGCCCAATTAGCAGAAATATTTTGTATGAATAGATCAGCGCCCACATAGCCTCTTCCATGACAAAATTTTTCGCATAAATCCGCTTCTGCACTGCAACAAAAAGCAGCTGCGAATATCAGACTGAGGACTGGTTTAAACTTCATGAATTATCCTGGCCACCTTGGTCATCTTGAGCCACTTAGTCATCCTGAACGAAGTGAAGGATCTTCTCCTTACTTTGCCGCGATTGATCCTTCGCCGAGCTTCCTTTTCATCATAGCAAATTTTTGGTCTTTGGGATCTTTTGTGTTAAGCTATAGGCCGATTGTCTTCAGGGCAGGGTGAAAGTCCCTACCGGCGGTAATCTTAAATTTATTTAAGAAAGCCCGCGAGCTCACTTCTTCGAAGTGAGCAGATTTGGTGTGAAACCAAGGCCGACGGTTAGAGTCCGGATGAAAGAAGATTTTCAATGCAAGAGGTAAGCACGCTGTGCTTGCTGGCTAGCTTACTTGAATAAAAAAGCCCTGATTTTTGATAAATAAGGGTTTTTTATATGACTGAAACTAGCCCACAAGCTTACATGGCCAAGGCGCTCGCCTTGGCAGAAAAGGGTCGTTATACCGTTTCTCCGAATCCCATGGTCGCTTGTATTCTCGTTAAAAATAAGCAAATAGTAGGACAGGGTTTTCATCAGCTTGCGGGTGAACCCCATGCCGAGGTGCTTGCTTTGCGTGAAGCCGGTGCGAGGGCAAAGGGGGCAACAGCCTATGTGACTCTAGAACCCTGCTGCCATGTGGGCAGAACCCCACCTTGTACGAGGGCGCTGATTGAGGCTGGCATTAAAACGGTGTATGCGGCTTGTTTAGATCCGAATCCTGTCGTTGCCGGTCAAGGCCTGAAGGCCTTGCAAGCAGCTGGTCTTGAAGTGAAAGTCGGTCTACTGGAAGCAGAGGCCACAGCACTCAATGAAATTTTCTTCCACTATATCAAACATAAACGTCCCTTTGTGTTCGCGAAATGGGCGATGTCGCTCGATGGTCAAACGATAACCCAGCCCGAGGATTCACGGCAAATATCCTGTCCCGAAGCTCATCAGCACAGCCATCAACTTCGACGACAGGTCGATGCAATTATAGTGGGTGCGCAAACAGCCCTTGTAGATAATCCGCAATTGACCGTCAGAATAGAAGAAACTGAAATTGCTAAACAACCCCTGCGAATTATTTTATCCAGTCAAGGCAGCTTACCGCTGCATTTACAACTCTTCGATGGCAGTTTGCCGGGAAAAACGCTAGTCGCAACCACTGCGCAAGCAGAGGCAGCCACTTGTCGTGCTCTCGAAAAGCAAGGCGTTGAAGTACTCGTTTTGCCTGAAACAGAAGGCGGACAGGTTTCCTTAAGCGCTTTGCTGGCTTATTTAGGACAAAAAGAAATAACGAGTGTGCTGGTTGAAGGCGGCAGAATCTTACAGGCGAGTTTTTTTAATGAAGGTCTTGTCAATAAAATTCAAGTCTATGTCGCAGCGACTGTGATTGCTTCGCTCAAGAAAAAACAAGTGTTGAACAAAATGCATTGGCGTCAATTGGGTCACGATCTTTCTATTTCAGCGGATTTATAAGAGGAGGTCCTGGTGTTTGGTGGAATTGTGGAAACAGTAGGTGTCGTTCAAGCAGTCACGCTGGTAAAAGACTGTAAACAGTTTACTATTTCCCCGCAAAAACAATTTGATGATTTGAAAATTGGCGACAGTATCGCTATCAATGGCGTCTGTTTGACTGTAACGGCAGTCCATCCAGACTATTTTAACTTTACTGCCGTACCAGAAACTTTGGCGCTGACGACTCTCGGGAAGCTTCAGCGAGGATCGATAGTTAATTTAGAACGAGCCTTGAAAGTCAACGAGCGAATTGGCGGTCATTATGTTCAAGGACATATCGATGGCATCGGTGAGCTTGCTGCGCTAGAAGAACAAGGCGCTGCTTGGCTGGTTACGATTAAAATAGCGCCCCGTTTAGCGCAATATGTGGTGAAGAAAGGCTATGTGGCAGTGGATGGAATGAGCTTGACTGTTGTGGAGGAAGCGACAGACCAATTTTCTGTGGTTTTTATTCCGCACACGCAAGCAGCTACGATTGTCAAAGCTTATTGCCTCGGTACGCAATTGAATATCGAAGTTGATATTGTCGGAAAATATGTTGAAAAATTTTTAGTGAGGGCTAGCGCATGACTCAGGTATTAAAAGCAGTTGAAGAAGCTCTAGAGGAGCTTCGACAGGGTAGAATGATTATTTTAACAGATGATCCTGAAAGAGAAAATGAAGGGGACTTAATTTTTCCAGCCGAGCTTGTTAATTCAGAGATCCTTCAATTTATGATTCGTTATGGTAGCGGTATTGTTTGTCTTTCCTTGACGGGTTCTCGCTTGGATCAATTAAATTTACCACTCATGGTGCCAGTGTATGAGAATACCAGTCAAAGAGAAACGCCTTTTACGATTTCAATTGAAGCGAAAGAGGGTGTGAGCACAGGTGTGTCAGCGGCTGATCGTGCTACGACTATTCTTGCGGCTATTGCAGACAAAGCAGAACCCACTGATTTAGTTTGCCCCGGCCATGTTTTTCCTTTGCGAGCCAAAGAAGCCGGTGTGTTAGAGCGTGCCGGACATACAGAGGGTTCTCTTGATTTAGTTCGCTTGGCTGGTTTGAAGCCCGCTGCGGTTTTATGTGAATTAATGAATCCAGATGGAACCATGGCCAAGGGTAGACAATTACAAACCTTTGCAAAAAAACATCAATTAAAAGTTTTAAGCATAGCGGAATTAGTGAATTATCGCTTACAAAAGGAAAATTTAATTGAAGAAACCGCTGCTACGCTCTTGCCGATGGAAGGTTATGGCTTGTTTCATTTGACTGCGATCAGAGAAAAATTAAGTGGCAAGGAGCATCTCGTTTTAGTGAATGATAAAAAGAAAACAACAGAAAAGCCTTTAGTGCGCATTCATTCCGCTTGCATGACCGGTGATTTATTCGGTTCGCAACGTTGTGATTGCCAACAGCAATTGCATTATTCCTTAAAGCGAATTAGTGAGGAAGGCGGTATCTTAATTTATTTGAATCAGGAAGGTCGGGGCATGGGACTCTTTAATAAAATACAAGCCTATGCGCTACAGGAAAAAGGCTTGGATACTGTTGAAGCCAATCAGCACTTAGGCTGGCCGGCGGATGCCAGAGAATATTATATTGCTGCAAATATTTTACGGAATTGGAAAATAAATCAGCTCCGCTTGTTAACGAATAATCCGCATAAAATACAGGGTCTCAGTCAATATGGTATTTCCCAGATTGAAAGAGTAGAGCTGCCTGTTTTTGCTAATCAACACAATCAAAATTATTTACGAACGAAACAGGATAAGTTAAATCATTTTATCCATCAAATTACTTGTAACGAAAAAACAGGAACTTGAAGATGAAGCAGCTTGCAATTGTTGTCAGTGAATTTAATAGTGAGATTACCACCCTACTTTTAGAAGGCGCCTTAAAGCGCTTGGCAGAAGAAGCTTGGTCTGCCGAGCAGATTAAAATCGTTCAGGTTCCGGGTGCAATCGAAATTCCCCTCATTGCCAAATTGTTGGCAAAATCAAATAAATACCAGGCCTTAATTTGTCTTGGCGCAGTCATTCGCGGTGAAACCAATCACTATGATTATGTTTGTTCTCAAGTGAGCGAAGGCTGTCGTCAAGTCATGATGAGCTACGAGCTACCCGTTATTTTTGGCATCTTAACCACAGAGAACGAAGAACAGGCCCGCGCTCGTGTAGGTGGAAAACAAGGGCACAAAGGCCGAGAAGCCGCCGAGGCGGCCTTAGCCATGATGCAGGTGATGCAAAGTTTATAAGTGTTGTCATGTCTGCACGTTTTTTACCAGCGCAAGGTCACTGTCTTGCAGTATTCTTTTAGCTAATATGCCGGCGCAGGTCTCTGTCTTGCCAGCATGTTTTTAGCTGGCATCCAAGGCCCTAATTAATTTAGCTTGAGAATCTAGCCAAAGCCTATATGATAAGCAATTTTATTACCTGATAAAAAAGTTAATAATATGCCGGCGCAAGAAGAAGAAAGGAAGCAAGGAGCAGAGCAACCCTATCTTTATACGAATAGTCAGTTTCCCTGTTTAGTGAAATATGGCGGGGCACCTGAAGACCTGCTCTCAGATTCTGATTTAGATAACTATTATCATGTCAATGCACGCAATGTGCTGCGCAGTCTTACTTATGGTGCGCCGCTTTTTAAAGGCCCCTTGAGCTGGCCTCTCTTGAAATTAGCCTGGCTTTATTTTAAAACCCTCATGTTAAAAAGAGATCCAAACTTACTTCGTATTATACGAGAAGAAATGAAATTTATTTTCACTCGTGCTTTAGAAGTTGCGCCCTACTGCGATCCCGAAGCTGAGCAACGTCTCGAAATTTTTATCGACAGCACGCTTTCCTTTTTTCCCTTTATGGACCCTGAGGAAGGAGAAACACTCATCGTTCCACAAAAAATTAATAATAAATGGTGTTCGATCACTTATCTCTTTAAAAAAATCGACCTCTCGCCAAAAACAGGCTGGTATGCCAAATATCTTGAAGAAGAAGATCACCTCTATGCTTATGGTCTCGAGCCACAGTTAGCAGAAGCCTCTCCTCATCTTTTGCTGATGGGCACGACTTATTTATCAGGCCAGGGTTCTAATTTATCTTTATTAGGAGATGTAACAGCTGGACTGTCCGTCGGGGAAAGACATGATTTGACAGAATTAGAGCAATGGATTCGACAGCATCCTAGGCTCAAAATTTCTGGTGCGAGTCAGGGTGCAACGATGGCTCTCATTGTGGGCGCTAAATATGCTGCCTATGTTTTAAGAGTTATAAGTTTAAATCCAGCAGCGCTCCTTGAGACAACCTTAGATAAGTTAATGCGAATATGGGCAGCACAAGAGATTAAACCTGAATGCCGTGTTTTTACGCAAGCAGGCGATCCTGTTTTAATTTTTGGCGAGGGGTTTTTGCCCGGCACGCGTTTTACTTGTGTTAGTCATGCAGAGATTAATACAGATTCTCTTTTTGCAGTCCATGCTAAAAATTATTTAGGTTATTTCGCAGCCCAATATGAAGATGTGAGCAGTTCAGAATTAGAGCTTGGCTCTGAGAAAAGAAAATTTTTCAATTTTCTTAAAGGGATGGCCGACAATGTTGCCGGTCCTTTATTGAATTTAAATATAGTTTATTCTCTTTTCTGTCGTAAAATGCTGCGTTTTTTTTCTCCGGAAGATGAATGGCTGCGTCTTTTTTTGTTTTGTATGTGTTTTCTCAGTTGTTTTTATTTATTGCAGCTTGGTCTCATTATTCCAGCGAATCAAGTGCTGGCTCTGTCTTCCTTAAATAGTTTCAGTCCGCTTTTATATTATAGTTTTTTAGTTCTGATTTCTCTGGGTGTGACTTCAATGGCCCCTAAAGGTATTCAGGTGGCTATTGCTTTTCCTCAGCTGCTGATTGGTGTCCCAATCGTTTGCACCATCATCTTAACTTTGAGTGCTAGCAGCTTTGCTTTTGGCGGAATGGCCGTTTTTAAAAGAGGTGAGCGTAAGTTGCTTACTGAGACCTTGTTCAGAAGCTCGACGGGTTTTTCTTTAAAACGCTTAGGTGTTCAGCAAGATGGGGCAGTAGCAGAGCCCCAGCCCCTCATAAAAAGCCCTGGTAGGCCTAAACTATTGAAGCAGTTTCCTCGAGCCTTGACTTACAAAAAAAACCGCCTGAGCTCAGGCAACTCTTTTTTTGAAAAAGAAAAAGAGGTCGTGATTGAGGTGCCGAGGAAAGAGAAGCCACCACCCTTTGTTTATCGAACGCAGCCAAGCTAATTGTTTTTTTATAGAACTACTTTACAATGCTAAGACAGCTAGATTCTTCATCAGGCTGTTTAAGGTCAATACATGAAAAAAATTATTCTAGCCTGTTTTTTGCTAGCTCTGAGTCTTCCTGGTCTGGCCGGTAGCCTCTATGGCGGAGCAAATTTTTATATGCAAAATACCACTTCAAAATACGATAATTTTCGAGGCTTCAATATACAATTTTCTGCCGGCTATTGGGAGAGCTTTGATTGTTTTTATCTCGCCGGTGAATTGTTTATCCTCCCGTGGAATATCTATCTTTCCGAAACAAACAAGATTCGAGCGGAAAGCGCCCGGACGACCTATACCTATGGCGCTAGTTTTTTGCCCGGCCTCCTGCTCACAGAAAAGGTAGTCACCTATCTTCGTGTTGGCTATATTGCTACTCGTTTTTGGGGGCCGGATGTTATAAAATCAGGCGGACAATTTGGTCTGGGTATCGAGTCCTTCTTATCAAATAATTGGAGTCTTCGAGCTGAATATATTTATACAGCTTATTCTCATCTTGCCTATTTAGGCTCACCTCATACGGATCAAATTGGTTTAGGCTTGATTTTTAAACTGCAATAGCCGAATTGAATAAGCCTGCATTTGTAGCTATTTTTTGATATGATAAAGAAAAGTTGTTTTCAAACAACTTCTACTATTATTCATGCAGATCAGGCAGGAAAATAATCATTCATGAAAAACCAGGATACCGTACAGAACTTTTTATTTGAAGGCTTTCCTATTCGTGGTGAAATTGTTCATCTGAATATGAGTTTTCAGCAAATCATGGATCAGCATCAGTATCCACCTTTAATTAGACGCTGGCTAGGGGAGGCCTTGGTTTTAATTAGTCTTCTCAGTACCCTCATTAAATTTAGCGGTCGTTTAGCTCTCCAATTTCAGGGCAAGGGAAAATTTAAGCTTTTATTAGTGCAATGTACGCAAGAGCTTCAATTGCGCGGTTTGGCACAGTGGGAAGGAGAATTAACAGACGAAGAAATTCTCAATTCGCTTAAACAGGGAACCATTGTGATTACTATCGATCCTGACAATGCCAAGCAGCGTTATCAGGGCATCGTTGCCTGGCAGGGTCAAACGCTGTCAGAATCAATTGAGGGTTATTTTCAAAATTCAGAACAATTACCCACTCGAATTTGGGTGATGGTAAATGAGCACTCAGCTTCGGGCTTTTTATTACAAAAAATGCCTTCTGAAGCCGATATCAAACGCGAGTCGGCACTGGATCATGATTGGGAACATATCAATTATTTAACTGCTACCTTGACTCCGCATGAATTAAGCAATCTCGATAATAAAACCTTATTACATCGCTTGTACGTCGAAGAAGATGTTCGTCTCTTTGAGGCTAAACCACTTGTCTTTCAATGCACCTGTTCCGAAAAACGGGGCGCTGCGGCTATTCTTACCCTTGGGCAAAAAGAAGCAGAAGAAGAGCTAGCGGCAAAACAGCAAATCGTAGTGAAATGTGAGTTTTGTAATCATGAGTATATTTATGATCGCATTGATGTCGCTGCTATTTTCCGCAAGGGAGAGGATGATTTTTCTTCTTCGAAGCAAATACACTAGAATTCTATAACGAAGATTTTAACAAGGATGCATCGGAACAGGATGTTCTATCTCAACTTGGTGAATTAAGCTTAAAAGATCCATCTCCACCAGTCGATAGAGTTGATCAAAATTCTCTAAAACATAGTAGATAGGTTGTATGGTGTCGATGCGATAAGGGGTTTGCAGAGCCTCTTTCACCTCAAAAGGTCGGCGTTCCGGTGTTTTGCTTTCCAAGCAGTAAACTGTTTCGTTGATGGAAGAGAGAATACCGCCGCCATAAGCGCGTAAACCTCGCGGCGTTTTAATTAAGCCAAATTCAACGGTAAACCAAAATAATCTTGCCAGCATAATTCTTTCTTTAGCACTTGCATTCAAACCTAATTTTCCATAGGTATGGGTAAATTCGGCCGCAGCGGGGTTGGTTAACAGGGGACAATGACCAAAAATTTCATGAAAAATATCCGGTTCTTTTAAATAGTCCAGTTCTTCCTTTCGACGAATAAAAGTAGCAGCGGGAAAACGCCGATTGGCTAGCAAGCTAAAAAAATGATCGAAGGAGATCAAGGCGGGAACGGGTTCGAGCACCCAGCCGGTGAGTCCCTGCAAAATAGCAGATACCTCAGGACATTGAGGGACTCTGTCTTTTGAAAGTTGGAGCAATTCTAGGCCCTGAAGATATTCATCGCAGGCCCGTCCCTGAATGATAAGCTCTTGTCTTTTATAGAGCTCTTGCCAAACCTCATTTTCTTCATCGGTATAGACTGCAAAACCCTTGGAATCAACCGGTTTTGAAATATATGAAGATTTGTTGTCTAGCATTTGCTCCTCCCAGGTTCTTTTCTCATAGTAGATCAGGACCTGTTCTTGTGGTCAAGTCAAAGTCTTATGTTTACTAGGAAAAAGGGGTCAAGTCTTCACATGACACAACTAGAACAGTGCAATTTTCTATGGCATATTATCTTAAGTTGTGTCATGTGAAGACTTGACCCCTTTTTCTTTTCTTTTTCAAGACACTTCATTTCATCATGATGAGGAGAATAATAAGGCAAAATTGCGTAGTGCTTATAAAAATCTCAACTTGCTGCTTCCGGCTCTAAGCTAGGTGTTTTTGCAAAAACCCGAATATCTTCTTCTTTAGCCTGTGAGCGGCAATAGGTTTCTTTGAGGAACATGCAGAGAATGACACCAGAAGCCACGCCCATTGGAATGATACTGAGAGCAAAAGAATAATCTTGTGCAGAATAAACCGGTAGTCCATTTGGTCCAAGCGCGCCGCCGGCATGCCAATCTAATAATTTTCCGATAAGCGGTTGGAATAAGGCGCCGCCGGCCATGGTGAGCATATTGGTTGCTGCAACTGCCGTACCCGAAATTTGAATGGGATTATTTTCTTTCCCGATCGCAAAACAAATAGGATGGGCGCCACAGGAAAAACCGAGCATAAAGAAGGCAAGCGACAGCTCTGTAAAACTAAGGCCGGGCAGGTAGAAGATAATGGTGAGCATGCTCGCTCCTGCTGTACCGGCAAAAAGCAGGGGCGTGCGGCGGCGTTTTATTTTATCGGAGAAGGCACCCATGGTCGGGCCGGCAATAATCCAGCCAATAAAGGCACAGCTTGAAATATAAGCTGCCTGTTCCGGAGAAAGTAAATAAACGGTTTTGAGATAAGGGATACCCCAAAGATCTAAAAACACTGAGGCTGGCAGATAGGTCAAACAGCTGATGGTGCCAATAATCCACATTTGAGGATTGGTAAAAATAAAACGCAAGGATTGTAGGAGTTGCTTTCTATTCATCGCAGCAAGGGGGGCAGCTGGTTTATTGACTTGATTTCTTGGCCGATTGCGGATGGTGAATAAAATGAAGGCGCTTAAAACAATACCAATAAAAAGAACAGAGCACAGCGCTTGTTTGTAGCCAACCAGCTGAACGACTTTGGTTAAATAATTTTGAGAAAAGATAGCAGAAGTCATGCCAACAGCTGTTGTGAGTCCGGCGGCAGTGGCAAAACGATTAGCTGGTAACCAGATAGAAGCCAATTTGAGTGTGCCAATGTAAGAAAAAGCTGTCCCTAAACCAATCATGAAACGTCCTAAGGCAGCTAAAACGTAATTGTCTGCCATAATGAAAACGCCAAGACCGGAAACAGCCGTCAAACAGGCAAAGAATAAAACGAGACGGGGACCAAACTTATCATAAAGCAGGCCGGCAGGGACTTGCATGGGCGTATAAGCATAATAATAAAAGGCGGCTAAATTTCCGAATTGGTAGGCCGTGATATGAAAGGTTTGCATGAGTTCATTTTGCATGACACTCGGAGAAACGCGGAGAAAATAATTATAGCAATAATAGAGCATGCCTACCCCACAGATTAGCCAGGGAATAAAAAATTTTAAGGGGCTCGTAAGGGTTTGGCGATCATTCATCATAAGGCGTTTTCCTATTCTGGTTACTGCCAATTAACAACGCACTAATATAGCGTATTGCTTTTTTTAGAGTCGATGCTTAAGTCAAGAAGGCATCGTTTGAGAAATAAACAGGCCATCAGTAATGATAGCTTAGGAGAAATTAACTACATGAGAGAAGAAAACAGCAGAAAATCGAAGTTTTTGAGTTGTTTGTGTTGTCAGCTTATATAGGTTCATATTATCTTATTCTCTCATTAAGTTTAAAACATTATCCTTAGAACCGACCGCGCTGTCAATATAAGTAGGTTTTCAAGCAGGGCTCCCTCAGGGTGAGGCCTTCGAACCAGGAAGCGAATTGCTTTATTCGGAGTGCTACCTCATAGTAGAATAAAATGCATAGATGATGATTCTATCGGATTTCTTAATAAGAGGGATGAAATATGAAAAGGCTAGTCTTACATTTTTTTCTCAGTGGTTTATTGATTCTCCCACAATTTACTTTGGCAGCAGAGCCTCTCGCAGCAAAGGAAACGGCTACCCTAGCTATGTCCACTGTGTTGAACAATTTAAAAATAAACGGCTATGACATGATTAGTAAGGTAGAGTTAGATAAGGAAGTTTTCAACATCCAAGCCATCACGCCACAAGGAAAAGAACTGTCTATTACGATGAATGCTCACAGCGGCGAAATTACTAATCCAAAACATAATCCTATACCGCAGGTGAGTTTGGTAGAAGCTGTGAAAAGAGTAGAAGGCTCGGGGTATCATGAGCTTAGCATGATAAAATATAGTGGCGGAAAATATATTGTGAAAGCCTTCGATGAGAAAGATAAAAAAGTAAAATTGAAAGTTGATGGTGAAACGGGTGATATTAAACAAGCTTGGTTTTAAATTTTGTTTCACCTCGCTGTTTTTTTTCTGTTAATTTTGCGAGCGGGTATTTTTTTTATATCAGCTGAAGCTTGCGGAGTGGGTTTCGTCACCGCTTGAAGAGAAGGGAAAAGCTTGGTTTTTGTATCGGAGAGTTTCAGCGGAAGAAAAGAATTATTAAGAATTTGTCTTTTTATCTTGATGCTATCTTTAGAGGTATTAATTAACTTTTGTAAGGTATCATTATACACTTCACGGGTTTTTTTGGGGATAGACATCGGAATGCCCTCGATTTGGTTTATAAGTTAAGTATAGACGATTGGTTTAAGTTAGCTGAGCTTGCTAAGAGATATTGCCGCTTGTTAATAAATTGTTGTTTTTAAATGATTTTTTACCATACAGCACTACCTTTCCAAATGAATGCTATTCCCAGAATCCCGTCGGTAAATGCTACCATTTGGCATAATAGCGAGGACCTTCGCGGCGCGCGTACCCACAAACCAGACCTCTAAGCGAGGATTGCTTTGCTGATTACTGCGGCTGCCCTCCCAATGGCAAACCCAGGTTTTATTGGGATAAATAAATTCCCTATTCAAGCAGTTCTTGCTAAGCGAAGCATGATCAAGCTTGCAAGTGCTTTCTCCAGAATCGCAATACAGTGCAGATTTTCCTGCCGTATTTTTGACAGCCTCATAATTCATACCCAGTTCGATATGATGAAAAAGCATGGGCGTGATTTGAATGAGCGTATTATTATAAATAGCACTGTCTAGCGCTATTTGCCGCTGGAAAGCAGCATGAGCTGGAGCGACGAGGAAAATGGCTAGAAATAAAAACAGAAAAGAGCTAAAAATGTTAGGCCTGAGGGGTTCTTGCTGGTAGGAAGGGAATAAGAACGCGCCAGGTTCGTCCGGATTAACCTCGCTAACAACTGCAATGGCTGCTGCAGA
>CAYXNR010000055.1:0-13918 GCA_964466595.1 uncultured Coxiellaceae bacterium
TCATTAAGTTAGTAATGTGTTCTGGTGTGAAGTGCCTGACAATAGCATTCTCTGTTGTTTGGTAAGTACCCCATTCCTTGTAAATCTCAAAATCACGCTGGTACTTAGCTTGATAGTTTTGGCTATCCGTGATGAGAAAGTCTGTAAAATACAATACACCGCCAGGTTTTAAGATACGCTTTAATGCCTCAATAATCTGTATTTGTTTTTTTGTTTCTGGCACACAGCATAAAACTGTTGAGAGAATGGCGACATCTGCAATATTTTCTTCTAAGGGTATCGATGCATGCTGGATTTGATTTAGATTCAGATGCGGAAATGTATGGCGCCCGCGTTCTATCATTGCTGGTGAGAAATCGAATCCCAATGAATTATGAAAACCATTTATATAAAGTAAATTTAACAAACGTCCATATCCACAACCATATTCGATTACTAATGAATTTTCGTGCCAATAAGGTTGGAGCTTTTCCAAATAAAATGGATCATTGAATTCTTTGGTTTTAGCGGCCTGATCCCAGAAGCTTAATTGGGAGTTTTGGTTTATCTGAATGGCTGTCATAAATGATATTTTTCTGTTTTGTAGTAAATTTCATCAAATACTATCAGTCGAGTTGATTAAGAGCAAATACTTTGCATAATCGTAACCATTTGGCAATGTACGTAACCGGACGCTTACGTTTTCTAGACAATTATATTTACAGAAACAAAAAGCTTATGTCCGCTTTTGATAGGAATTCCGGCTCGGGGTGAATATGTATATGATATATATAATAAATGTATTAATATCGATAATCTCATTTATCGATAGTTTGTCTTGATAGAGGAACACGAGCTATCGTATTAATGGTATGAAATACAGGATATCAACGATTTCAAAAAGGAATAAAGCATGGAACTCGAGCTCACCAAACCAGACCAATATCTTCTATTACGTAATAAAGAAGATCGATCCCTTTCAAAGTCGATGCATCATTAAAGGTATAGTTACTTTTAGACCATTTATGCTGCAATTCTATCATCAATTACCAAAGAAACAGGTTTATTCAATCTGGTTAGCATGTTAACTAGCACGTCAATGGTGAAAAGATGGAGTTTTCCACGTCGCAAGTCGCTGATACGAGGTTGTGATACTCCTAAGAATTTAGCTGCCTGAACCTGGGTTAGGTTTTTTTTGGCAAGTTCTTCTTCCACCGCCCGCATAAGAGCAGCACGAATCTTGAGGTTTGTGGCTTCAGCCGCATTAAACCCCAAATCATCAAAGACGCTTCCTTTGGTTACATGGTGTTTCATTTCTTTATCCTCCGCATTTCAAGCATTTCTGAATATCTTTTCTTTCCTAAATCAATGTCCCGTTTCAACGTTTGCTGTGTCTTTTTTACAAAAACATGTAGCACATAAACCGATTCTTCGAACTTGGCAACATAAAAAACCCGATATTCATTTTCTTCATGTATGATAATCTCTTTCACTCCCCTGCCTACCGAACTCATTGGTTTCCAGTCATGCGGTTCCAAGCCTCTTTGTACTTTATCAAGGTTGTACCCTATTTCTTGCTTTATAATACCTGAATAGCTTTTCACTATTTCGTGTGTGTTTCCTAACCAAGTTATTTTTTTCATTAATACAGGGCTCTATTTAATTATACAATATTTTATATATTATGCAAGTATAATACTGATTTTATTAAATAGTCAATATAATTATTGATATACAAGGTAACAAGTCCTCAACGACAATCATCGCGTGGTTATAGCTTAACTTCGTCGATTCCTTTCAATTCGCCACGCACTGAGTGGTAAATCTTAATACAACTCATGACTAGCCTTTTGTTATCTAGCTGTTGATCATGAATATGAGTCAATCAGCTAGAGGAAACAAAGAACGGCCCGGGAAGAAAGTCAAAGCAAAAGCTGGATTAAACAAGGCGATTTTGGACCATCCTCTCTTTATAATTAAAACTGGAACACCACTGACGCAATACAGAAAGGGATAAACGCGGCTTTATTGAGGCATAAGCAATTAGGCAAGTCCATCTGTGTCTGGCGTAATGGAAAGGTGGTATGGATTGCGCCAAAGAATATTAAGGCAAAATAACCTTCATGGCTAAAAATAATATTTAACTTTAGTTCAGAGTTTCCTATACTCCACGCAAAGTGGAAAAGGAAACAAAGGAAATGAAAAGAATAATCGTTTTTTCTTTAATGGTGTTATGTGCTGATTTACTTTCTATAAATTGCTGTAATGCTGCATTTAATGGGCTTACTATTCACAGCCGCGCAAATTGTTTATCACTTAACGAGACTATCTCATGGGATTGGACGCATTATTGGATGCTAAACACGATGGCTGTCCACTATAATAATGGTGTTCTACAGCATCAATATGCAACTGGATGGCAATATACTTGGCGAAGCGCAGCAGTTTGTTGGGGTGAAGGCCGAGGTGGTTGGACTGTTGTAGGGGCTCATTATATAGCATATAAAGCAGGCGACATGATTCCCCTAGGTGGCTCAAATGCTACAGGCTGCAATCCTTACAATGGCTGGTGGGATAAAAATAAATAGGAGAGAAGTAAAATGAAAAAATTAGTATTGTTGTTATTAATCCCTTCAATATCATTTGCTCATAATGTCTCTGGAAATATTGACATTATTGATCTAAAAGATATGAATTTTCCTAACGATATTAAAAGAGATATTCGCTCATATAATCAAAATATGAAAATAAATGGATTTGTCGAAAAGGATAACCCTTATACTCGCCAAATTATGAGGATGCGATCGGATAAGCGTTATTTATCGAATAAGATGCAACAAGAAAGTGATGAATTAAAAAAATCCCCTTCGCAAATAAAAACCAATTTTGAATTTAAATCAGTTTTGCCTAACCCTATCGCTTTCTCTGGAATCGGCATTGTTAATGAAGATGGTATCTTTTCTGGTATCAAGGAATTCTTTGATGGACATGAGGCTGGAATGTGCACTCTATCAGCTTTCAATATCGCCAATGTGAAAGAACATATGAAACTCAATAGAGAAGGTTTAACCTATGAGGTTAATGATAAACCGACTCGCATCAATATAGACGGTAGCCAAAATTCTGGATTTATGTATTCGGTAAAATGGTTTGACGCTCACTTTGCCAGAGAGATTGAATGTGCAAATAACAATCTCAATGATTCGATAAAAGATAAAATAATTAGCTATGCGAAATTAGTGGATAATTCATTATGAATAAATTTGAGCCTATATCTTATTACTCCAACCCTTAAAACAACTGACTCAGTATACCCTCCCTCACCGACTCGGCAATTACCGAGTTGTTAATTGCTTGGTTAATACTAACAACCATATAGAGCTTTGATTGCCCGGTAGTTTATAGAAAAGTCGAGTAAAGATGCCCTCAATTTTCATGCTTTCCAATGAACTCCTCTATCGGCATAACGGATCCATCCAAGATTAGGACTAGGCTTTAGTCCAGATTTACCACGCAGTGCGTGGCGAATTGAAATGTTTGGATATAATAAATAAAATTGGCGTATATCACGTAACAGTTACAGGTAACAGGTAACATCTATAAAACAACTGGGTAACAGTGTTACCTAGATGTTACCTGTTAATTAATAAAAATCTGCAGGGGGGAGAGTCAGAAATTTATACTACAGCAAGCTTAAACAAGTGCTGCCAGGTTATTCAATCCTGTATCCGTCACCGACATCCTGTAAACGTCACATTAAAATCCTGTATCCGTCACACTTTACTCCTGTAAACGTCACATAAAATCCTGTATCCGTCACACTTTCTCCTGTAAACGTCACAAAAGAAGAATATTCTTTCATAAATTTCAAATGAGTAGTCTCCCTAAACTAGTTAAACATGATTAAACAAATACAAACTGTTAGTTGTTATCTTTTTTAATAAATTATTAACATATAGAAAAGCATATGTTATGCTCTTAAGTGATTTTGGTTATTTCAATACCATAAGGATGATGACGATGACAAAAATAATAGTAAACGCTACTCATAAGGGTGGCGAAGGAAAGACAACCAACTCGATAATGCTTGCAGAATACGCTGCCCTTGTTAAGGGATTAAGAACCTTAGTTATTGATATGGATCCTCAGGCCAATCTTTCCGGTCGTTACATAAAAATGGATTATGATCCTGCCTATAAAGGGGGAAAAATACCCGCTCTTCACCCTGATTATGAACCTGAGGTAGATAAAGGATGGGATGGGAGAAGCAGCATAGCCAATATTTTCTATGGAGAAGAAGTCATTCCCTACCCTACTTCATTTAAGAATCTTGAACTCCTTCCTGCCTATTCTATCAAACTACAAGATGCTGAAGCTGTTACAAAGAGCGAAGTTGCTCAAAAGGTACATCTCCAGCTAAAGCGATTTCTTGAACTTCAAGATGTACAAAAAAACTACGATATCATAATAATTGACACTCCTCCATCCAAAGGACCATTAACCATAGCTGCTATTAAAGCCGCTACGCATGTTGTTATCCCTGCCCAAATGGAACAATTTTCAATCGAGGGTATTTTCGGCATGTTACAACTTTGGAAACAAGAGACTTATTCTAGGTCAAAAGATAATCCTATTACTCTGGTTGGAATTTTACCGAATCAAGTTCGTGATATAAATCTTCACAAGAGTTTTCGTGATGATTTGTGTAAGCGAAAAGAAATTGCGGGATACGTAATGCCGCATACTATTAAAAAACGAGCGATTTATACCGAAATTTTAGTTGAGAATGCGAACCCAAAATGTATTTTTGAGTTATCTGTAAATGATATAGCGCGAAAAGAATATGAGGCCGCATGTAATTATATTATGGAGAGGGTAATGAATCATGGCTAAAAAAAAGGTTTTTGCGTTAAGTGAGAACTTGGCAAGTGGCTTGGAAGAAACTATATCAGCCGCACAAAATTATTCAGGGGAATTAAGAATTGATGTTATTCCTATTCGTAAAATTGAAACTGATCCTGATAATCCGCGAGATTTAGCACTTACCTTTGAAGATTTGCACAAAGGATTGTCTGAATCAGACAGCCAATATACACGCAAGACTGAAGAGATTACTTCCTTACAAAGCATTACTCATTCAATAAAAGAGCAGGGCATTATTAATCCTATTGTGGTTTACAAATACGGTGAAAAATATAGGCTCGTTGCTGGTGAAAGAAGAACGCTGGCCTCAATTTTAGCGGGTAAAATGGATATTCAAGCTAAAATTTTAGATAATAAGCCCTCTGAATTAAAAATCAGCATGTTGCAATGGATTGAAAATATTGAGCGGGCTGATTTATCGCTTTATGAAAGGTTGAAAAATTTAGAAAAGATCGTTGCTCTTTATTCACAATCAAAAGGCATTAAAATGAATGAAGTGACTATCACGGAGCTGAGTAATTTAATTGGCTGTGTGAAGTCTCAGGCGCTTAGTTATAAGGCTGTGTTGGGAGCAAATGAGGAATTAAAAAACCTTATTTTTGAAAACAAAATTAAAAACTTAGAGAAAGCAGCTCTCATTGCTGGTATTAAATCCAGTGAAGTAAAACAGCATGCTATTAATGCTTGTTTAGAAGGCGCCACACTGAAGAGACTAAAAACAGTTATAGAACAAGGTGAGCTTAAGAAAGGAAAACAGAAGCTTTCCAAAAATCGTGGCAGACAAGCTGCATCAATTCAGCTTGGTGTTACCAAAAACATCAATGTAGCTAAAATCATTATTGATTCTATTTTAAAAAATAATGCTTTAGCGCATGTGGCAGCGCAGTTTAGAACCATCGAATGGAATGACTATAAAACCATTAGCGAAACCTTTAAGAATCTTGTAAGAAAATTAGAAGAATTGAATGCATAACGAGACCAATATGACAAATAAAGTAAAGATAGCTTTTGTTTTGCCAGAACCCCTTCAAAAAGATTTTAGATCACATATGGTACAAGCTGGATACGATTTAAAAGAAAAAAGCCGTTGGGTTTCAGAGGCAGTTGAGATGCTTTTAAACTTCAATGATTATGCTGATTTAGTCAAACTCAATGATGAAATGAGCGGGTTTGATAAGCTTGAATCAGTTGTTATAGAGCGTAGCTTAAAAAAACTGATGAATGAGGCGTCAGTAAATGTTCGCAAAAAATACCCTTCGATTGAAGGGGTTCAGAGCAGAATAGTAAGGACAGCGATTGTACAAAGGCTAATACGGGCGTAGAAAGTTCAGTCACTGAACTTTTATTTAAGTTTTTGATTAATATTGATTTATTTAAAATTTAAATAGCTTAATGTTCCGCATGGAACATTAAAAAGAAAAGGCCAAGCCTGTAAAATGTGACGTTTACAGGATAAGAATAAGAAAAAGGAGCATTTCATGCTTGAACGCAAGAAGCATTTAGAACTTAAAAAGCATGTGGCAACTATCCACTCAACGAATAAATTGAGTCTGTTACAAAGGAAAATTTCTAATGCCTTATTATTTAAGGCCTACGATAATTTATTGGAAAAAGAAGAGCACCAGATTCATATCGGCGAGCTGTGCCGAATTATTGGATATAATAGCAATGATCACAAAATGATTAAGAAAGCTTTGGTTGAATTGCTTTCTACGGTTCTTGAATGGAATCTCGTAGATGGAGAAAGATTGAATAGCGAGAACGCAGGCATATGGAATGCTAGTTCAATCATTGCAGATGCGAGTATAGATGGGGCTATTTGTACTTACTCCTACAGTAATAAAATGAAAAAACTCTTACATCATCCTGAGCTTTATGGGCGGCTTAATATGGCTGTCCAGGCAAAATTCCAATCAAGCTATGGATTAGCTCTCTATGAGAATTGTATTAGGTACCAAGATATTGGCCAGACCCCTTGGTTTGAGATTCTGAAATTTAGGAAATTGATGGGAGTAGAAGAAGGTAAATATAAAATATTTCGTGATTTTAAAACTCGAGTTCTTGATAAGGCAGTGGAAGAGGTAAATAAATATTCTCCAATAATGATTGATCCCCAGCTACGAAAACAAAGCCGCCAAGTAATGGCCATCCAATTCTGCATTAAACAATCAAAAAAATTATCATTGGTCGAAAGAATACCTTCACTTGATGGCCAAGCAAAATTATCAGAAGTCTTAAAAGATAAACTTGGACTATCAAAAAAACAAATTTCAGAAACGCTATCTAAATACGATGAAAGCTATATACGGGAAAAAATTGAATTAATCGAGTCTTCTTCTTCATTCCAAGCTGGAAAAATCAAGAATCTGGCACGGTTCCTATTATGTGCTCTTAAGGATGATTACCAGACTACAAAATCAAGCGCTGATAGAATAGGAAGAGAAAAAAAGAAAGCAGATCTAGACTTGAAAGAGCAAAAACGCCTACTCGAGGAAATTGAAAAGGAATATTCTGCTTACCGTGCGCAGACCATTGATCGGGCAATAGAGAGCCTTGATGTTGCTGAGAAGAAAAGATTTCTGGAAAAGTTTTTTCAACACTCAGCCGAATCAATTAAAACGGTACTAAAACTGCAACGAAGAAAGTATACAAAGGAAACAATTTTAAATTCCCCACAAATTAGGTCTTTGCTGAGACAATTTGCTGAGCAAGAGTTAGATGGATTAATGATTATGTCGGTTGAAGAATTTAAATTATAATTTACCAATGCTATTGGTTTGAATAGGCTTGAGGAGATCGCATTGTCAAAATACTCTATTAAAGTAAGCCTTGCACAGGCAGAGCTTATTTCTCTGGCATTAGATATTTACTCTAGAATGGAAAGCGGCCAATTGGAATGGATCTTTAGCATGATTTCATGGAAATACTACGAAAATTTAGAAACTGCTGAACCATTAATAAAAGACTTGAAAAAATTATTAACGGGTATGCAAAAAGGAAATCTTGGGATTGGCAATGTAAGTGAAAAAGCAAAAATGGCTTTCGATCTTCATCAGGTTATTCGTCATCGGCTATCCTGGGATGAAAATCCAGACGGAGGGGTAGCGGTGCATTTTAATAAACCTATGCAATGGAGTGGTGAACCACTCGCTAAAATTGATCGATTAAAAAATAACCAATAAGAAGGTCACATATTTTTAATGCCACATGTTATTGATTGAGGTTTATGATGCTGGAATAAGTGCTGATTTGCTAAAACATAAACAAGCTGGCAATCCAGTGTGTGGATGGAAAAATGGTAAAGTTTATTGGATAAAACCTGAAAATATTCCCGTGAATAAGTAATGAATAGTTTAGTCCTAATTCTTTTTCTTAAAAATCATTTCTTTGATTTTAATCAAGATTGTTTATTGTAGAATTTTTAATTCTAGTTAAGCTAGATTTTAATATGTTTTAATAAACCAAATATTGAATTAGTTTTATATATAAGTTATAATTCTAGTATGACTAGACTTAATAGAAATATATTAAACCATCTTATGGCACACATACCCTCGGGAACGGTATTAACCTCTAGGTGGCTAAAAAATCAAGGAATATCACCAAAATTAGCGTGGTGGTATGTCCATTCAAATTGGCTAACTCGGTTAGGTGCAGAGGCATATAAAAGAACGGGTGATGAAGTAGCATGGCCAGGCGCAATATGTGCTTTGCAAACACAGTTGAAATTGGATATCCATGTAGGTGGCATAACAGCGTTGCAATTGTTAGGCCAGGCTCATTACCTACCTGTGCAAGGGATAAACCAGATGACATTATTTGCAAACCCCGAAGCTAAATCTCCACGATGGCTCTTGAATGAGAAGGTATGGAAAGTACGGTTTAAAATATATAGAACAGTTTTATTTTCTAAAAATTCAGATACCACCACCTTAGTTGAAAGACCAATAGAGGGGGTAAACTTGTTCCTTTCAAGTCCAGAACGAGCCATATTAGAAGTTCTGCATTTAGTTCCATGGGCGCAACCCTTCGATGAGGCTTTGCTATTAATGGAGGGCTTATCCCAGTTTCGTCCCCAAGTTGTACAAGCTTTATTAGAACAATGCCAATCAATAAAAGTAAAACGACTATTTCTGCATTTAGCGGAAAGATTTCAGTATCCCTACTTGGCTGACTTGGACATGAAAAAAATAGAATTAGGTCATGGAAAACGCATGATAGGTAAGGGGGGTAACTATGACCCAAAATATCAAATATCAGTGCCAAAGATCTCGGAGGAATAGGTGGAATATTCGCGCGGTTATTTTTCACAGGTTGAACTTTTATTAAGGGTCCTGCCAGTTATTAATGAACAAGATTGTTTTGCTTTGAAAGGTGGAACAGCGATAAATCTTTTTATTCAAAATATGCCGAGATTAAGTGTTGATATTGACTTATCTTATTTGCCTATTGAACCACGGGAGGTATTTTTAGAGAATATTACCTTGGCATTATATGATCTGGCACGAAATATTAAAAAAAGTGGAGCTGGGGCTTATAAAGTCAATGAAATTTTTACCCGCGATAAACAACTATCAAAATTAGTGGTGTTAAGTCCTGAAGCAAGAATTATTATCGAACCCAATCTTGTGCTGAGAGGATCTGTTTTTGAATGTGAGATGCATGATTTATGCCAGAGCGCGCAAAACCAGTTTTTGCGTTTTTGTAGAATAAAGACATTATCTGTTGCCGATCTTTATGGAGGAAAGATTTGTGCTGCTCTTGCTAGACAACATCCTCGGGATTTATTTGATGTAAAATTGTTGTTAGAAAATAATGGCATCACTGAATCGATAAGACAAGCTTTTATTATTTATTTAGCGAGCAACTCTAAGCCGATACATGAAATTCTAAACCCCAATCCTAATTTACAAAACATAAAGAAAATATTTGAAGAAGGTTTTGCTGGTATGACACAGCTGGATGTTTCTTATGAGCAACTGATTGAGATAAAGCCGGTATTGATCAAGGAAATATTAGAAACGCTAACGAATAACGAGCGAAAATTCCTTTTATCCATTAAAAAAGGCGAACCTGATTGGTCATTGCTACCTATCCCAGGAATTGAAAAGTTGCCTGGATTGGCATGGAAAAAAATGAATGTTGGTAAAATGGATAGACAGAAGCACCTGGAAGCATTGGATAAATTGAAAAAGGTGCTGCAATTATAGTGAGACGCCTTTTAGGGATTTCCATTTTACCTTTATTATATTGATATAAGTCGGTTGTGCTTATAAAATCAGGCGTTCATATTATTTAATCTGGATATATTTTAATTATGCTTACTCATGCAAACCGGCAGAAACAATACGTCGACCCATCATCAGCTCAGACTTACAGTAATAATAATGATGTGCAATTTAACCAAGGGAATGATTTTGTTGACAGATATGTGCACCTGATTAAAGGGCCTGTCTTGGATATTGGTTGCGGCACTGGTGAGCTGACCGCTCATATTGCAAATAAACTGAGTGTTCCTATAACAGGTATGGATATATCTGAGGCTAGAATCAAGTTTGCTAGCGAACAGCATGGGAGCAAAGAAATCAAGTTTGTAGTAGGGGATGCGACTGTGCTGCCAGTGTTGCAAGGTAGTTATAACACGATTGTATCGTTTAATGCCTTACATCATGTACCAAGCGAAAATCAGGTGCAGGTGTTTCAAGCGGCTAAAAAGGCATTAACACCGGATGGTGTAATTTTATTTCTTATCCCTGGCCGTAGCCAAGAGCTGCATGATGCAATTAATGAAACAGCATCAAGCGAAGCTTGGAAAACATTATTTTCTGATTTTGATTTTTCAAAAGTTAGAACATACCAGACACCAGAATATTATACAAAATTAAGCAAAAGAGCTGGATTTTATAATTGTGATGTGAGTGCAGAATGCGAGAAGGGTGGAAAAGAACTTGATGCAAAAGGTATGAAAGACTTTTTTAGTGGTTGGCTTCCGCATCTGGCCTATCTAAAAATTAAAATTACTGACCACAAAGAAAGAGAGCTATTACAAGAAAAATTCTTAAATGATATTGTGAAGATTTATTTTTCTAAAATGAAAAAGGGAATAAATGCTACGGTTAACCCTGCTATCACACAGAATAAAATAGTAGCCTTTGCCAGCAAAGCAGCTTTTTTTAATCGAGTAAAACCAATAACACAAAATAATATTTCTTCCGCTGTCAAGATGCGATCTCGGCTCTAGAGTTGCGAGGCTGTCAGAGCTGAAAATTAATTAAAGCAGCAACTAATATCAAAAAAGTACAATAAAAATTTATAACTAAATACGGAGAAGCTCATGGTTTCATGTCGATTACTAAATAAGCTTGATTTGTACTGGGATAAGATAAATAAAGTAAATATATCTACATTAAACCTAGAAGATTTATTTTTAATGCGGGTTGCTGCATTTAGATATATTGCGGATATGGATCCTGCTAAAAGAAAACAAGCAAGACAGTTTTTGATTGACACAATGACTCAATCTGAGAGTGAATATAGTTTTCCTAATAAAGAAAATTTCGTTAAAACCACTGAGAACTGGGAATATCCACAAATCATTGCACAACGCAGTGACGATATTCATGCAATTTTATATAAAATAAATTATTACCAAAAGGGTGTTCAACATACATTACACGAACTTTCTTTCTTCGAAAAGAGTAGAGATAATCAATACAAATTTACGCATAAATACGATTTGACGGCGTTATCAAAAAGGTATTTTAGAGCCACACAAGAGGTTCTTATACGCCAAATTGGCGATCCCGTCCTGCACCAAGAAGCTTTGGAAGTGACAGACTTTTCAGAAGTAGGTCAATCTCAAATGGATGTTCAGGCTAGAATATTAACAAGTGTCTTGGTAAAAACGGGTGGGGTCGGAATTGCAGCTAATCAGTGTTTGCAAGTTGAAAACCCATTGAAAATTATTATAGCGGGTGTGGACTATAATAACCCGGAGCACGTGGCTAAAGCTATTGCACGTTATCCGACGACATTATTTCCACAAATGAAGACTTATATCAATCCCGTTATTCTCAATTTAAGTAAGGAACAAGAAGCATTTGCAGAAGGGTGTTTGAGTGTACAAGGCGTATTTCGTGCCTCAGTATTAAGGCCATCTAAATTAACTATTGGTTATCAGGATGGCTCCGGATCACAGCAGATAAAAATTTTAAGCGGAAGTGATGCTAGGGTAATGTTACATGAAGTTGATCATATATTAAATGGGAAAGTGTATATTCAACGTATTATAGAAGAGCTATCTGTTGAGCAGTTAAATTTATTTTTAAAAGTGCTTGATTTTATATTGTCTCGGATAAAAGAAAATAAAGTAGAAAGTTCATTTTCATCACCCATGATTGTTTTCAAAAGAGATGATAATAATGCACTGATTTTTGAGGAAAATGAATTACAGGATGCTCTTATTAAATTGCCTGATAATGTGATCAGTGGCATGCATAAAAATGTGCAAGCTATGTTAAAAAAAAGAATACAACTGACGATGGATTAGATGTGTATAAAAGCCAGAAACCCAGGGCTAGACTTTGATGACATTGGAAACTAGGTGCTTATAAGACAATAAAGCTCGCTAGCTATATCCCTTTTTGGGCATAATGGGTTTTATGTGATGGCTATGTGATTGAGAGAGTATTCTATAAAAAAATATTTAATAAAATCAAACACTTAATTTTATTTTTTATGTAATGGCTATGTGATAATAAGCTTAAATTAGATCACCTAACCTTAATTATTTTGGGAATTAAAATTGGTCTCTCAAGCGTTAATACCAGGTATTATTTTCCATTAGTGACAATTAGGTAAATTAAAGTGATAATAAATAGAAATAGAATTATTAATCTAATTAAGATATCGTTTTGGTGTTTTTTCTTGCCGACAAGCGGCCTTATAGCTCTTTATTATTTAATACACCATAAAAATCCTTTTGATAATAATTTATTTTTACTGGCTATTATTTTTTGTGTGCCAATGATAATCGTTAAGACGAATGAAATGGAAAATGAAACATTTGAATATCATCTAAAATGCTTTAGAGAAATGACTCGTTTTGAATTACAAGAAGCTGAACAGAATATTCGAAAAATGATCTTAGGTAGGCAGCGATCAATGTTAAAAGAAGCATTTTGTAAAGTATACAAAGAGAAATATGGACGGGAGATATATTTTTAGAAATCAACATGGCAATTTTTGTTGTGTTTTCTAATTTTAATCTTCAAACCAAAAAATTATTTATTCAAATTTCAATACTTAAAGATTATGAAAAATAATATACTACATCCAAAAAATTCTGGTCTTGGTAAAAAATCAGAATACGACCCAATGTATAACCCTGAAAAATTATTTCCTATCCCAAGAGCAGAAATGCGTAAAGGACTCGGCATAAATCCGGTACAGTTACCTTTTTATGGCTTTGATTTGTGGAATCATTATGAAGTATCTTGGCTAGATAATTATGGAAAGCCAGCGGTTTCTTTGGCTGAAATTGTTTATAGATGTGATTCACCTAATATGATTGAATCAAAATCAATGAAGCTTTATTTTAATTCGCTTAATAATACTAAATTTAAGGATTCCGATTCTGTAAAGAATATTCTTAAAGAAGATTTAGAAAAAAATGTAGGTGCAGAAGTTTTTGTTAATATAATTCCATTGTATAAGGCGAAAAATAATATTTTTTTTAAAAAATTGAATGGACAATGTCTTGATAGCTTAGATATTAATTGTACCGTTTATACGGTCGATCCTTCTTTTTTAGCAACCGAAAGTGAGTTTGTTGAAGAAACACTATTTTCAGATTTACTTAAATCAAATTGTTTAGTGACTAATCAACCAGACTGGGGAAGTATTGAAATTAGTTATAAAGGGAATAAAATAAATCACGAAGGCTTGTTAAAATATATTGTTTCATTTAGAAATCACAATGAATTCCATGTACAGTGTATAGAAAGAATATTTTTAG
>CAYXNR010000056.1:0-13879 GCA_964466595.1 uncultured Coxiellaceae bacterium
ACAAAAATACCGCCGATTTTTACGCGGTGAATTTAACATTCGCCAGGTTGTAAGACGGCCGATGGAATTAGCACAATTTGCTTTGAGTTTGTTTTTTGAAGTTTTAAATGTACGGCCTACGCAGGGTCTTAAAATTAAAGTGCAATCCGACATTCCCATGGGTTGTGGCCTAGGCTCTTCTGCTGCCCTCATTTTGGCTGTCATGCATGTCATTGCCAAACATCTCAAGCTTTCACTCAGTCCCGAAGTCTTATTTCGCATGGCTTTGGAAGTGGAAAATTTACAACATGGCTATTCGAGCGGCCTTGATCTGCGTATTGCGCAGCAGGGCGGTTGTCTTTTAATGAAAGAAGACGAAGTATTAAGGCGCGCCATACCCCCCTTTCCTTTTTATTTGATTAACACCGGTACACCACTTTGTTCGACAGGGGAATGTGTTTCGCAGGTTGAACCTTTTTTTCGCTCGCGGGAGCGAAAAGAAAATTTTGCAGCGGTGACAGCTATGATGGATCAGGCCTTAGAAAAGCAAGCTTATAAAAATTTTCATGCAGCGCTTTTAGCCAATCACCGCTTGCTCAATGAAATTGGCGTTGTCCCTCTAAAAGTGCAAAACTGTATTGCTGAAATAGAACAGCAGGGCGGCGCTGCTAAAATTTGTGGTGCCGGCGCGATTTCGGGAGAGCAGGCGGGTATGGTCTTGGCGGTAGTGGATGAGGTAGAACCCTTAATTGAGATCTGTGCTCGCTATCATTATACCTTGATGCCGGCTTCTGCAGATGAGAGAGGTGTACATGTCGTCTAAGAATCTCTTTCAGGCGAGCGCGCCTGGTTCTCTTTTTTTGTTGGGAGAGTATGCTGTTCTCTATAATAAGCCAGCGCTTGTTTGTGCCTTAGATAAGCGCATGACTGTCACTTTAACACCGCGTACAGATGAAGAGGTCGAGCTTCGTTCTGAAGGCTATGGCTGTTTTAGAACCTCTCTCACTAAGCTTGCAATCAGTGCGCCCTTTCAATTTGTATCCGCCTGTCTTTATTTGCATCGAAAAAAATTAAAATCAGGTTGTGATATTCACATCACTTCCGAATTTTCCGATCAAGTAGGTTTTGGTTCTTCAGCTGCAGTAACGGTTGCTACTCTCGCGGCTTTATTTTCCTGGCTTGGTTTACCGCTTGATCATCTTTCCCTGATACGGGAAGCGCGACAGGTTGTTCGTGAAGTACAAACGCTGGGTTCGGGTGCGGATGTCGCGGCTTCTGTGATGGGCGGTATAGTAGCCTATCGTGCGCTGCCTTTGGCTGTTGAAAAATTTTCTCTTGCACCGCCTTTAACCGTTATTTATTCAGGCTCTAAAACACCGACTGTTGAAGCGCTCAAACGGGTGCGAGAAAAATTTGCGACAACCCCTGCTTTATTTAATAAGCTTTGCCAAGCGATTCATCAATGTGCAAAGGAGGGTATTGCTGCTTTAGAAAAGGCGGATTGGCAGCGTTTGGGCTCGGCAATGAATGTTCAGCAGGGTTTAATGCAGGCACTCGGCGTTTCTACGCCTTTACTGGAAGATCTCATTGAACGCTTGCGAGCCGATCCTGCAATTTGCGGCGCGAAGATTTCCGGTTCAGGTTGGGGCGATTGTGTAATTGGCTTAGGAAGAGCTGAGCATTTAGGCTTGGAAGAGCGCTATCAGGGCGTCAAACAAATCGCGGTGCAAGTGGCAGAAGAGGGAGTAAGCCTTCAATGAAAAAAGAAGAGGTGATAGCGCGGATTATCAACCAACAAGAAGCGAGACCAGAGCGAGAGCAGGCGGAGGCCTTTGCTCCCACGAATATCGCCTTATGCAAATATTGGGGAAAAAGGGATGGAGAATTAAATTTACCCCTCACCTCGAGTTTGTCTCTTTCTCTCGGTCAAAAAGGCGCGACTTGTACGCTTAAACGCGCGGAAGGTCTCACAGATTTATTTCGACTCAATGGCAAAGTGATGCCACTGGCCTCGCCTTTTGGGCAGCGTTTAAGTGCTTATCTCGATCTATTTCGCGGTCGTGAAAACTGCTATTTCGAAATTGAGATGCAAATGAATATTCCCTATGCGGCGGGTCTGGCTTCTTCTGCCTGTGGTTTTGCCTCTCTGGTTCTTGCTTTAAATGATTTTTTTGCTTGGAATTTAGAAAGTCGAGAATTATCCATTTTGGCGCGTTTAGGAAGCGGCAGTGCCTGTCGTTCACTCACGCCAGGCTTTGTTGAATGGCAGGCTGGTGTGTTAGCAGATGGCATGGATAGCTATGGTGAGTGCTTGAATGTCAGTTGGCCTGCGCTTTGTGTCGGCCTTGTACTTGTGAATCAGGGCGAAAAACCGCTTTCTTCACGAAGCGCCATGGAAAGGACGGCTGCAACTAGTCCACTCTATGCTGCCTGGCCTGCAACCGTAGAAAAAGATTTAGCTCTACTGAAACAAGCCCTTTTGCAAAAAGATTTTCTTTTGCTCGGCGAAAGGGCAGAAGCCAATGCCCTTGCTATGCATGCGCTGATGCTGAGTAGCCGGCCGTCGATTGTTTATACCCTTCCCGAAACACTCGCCCTCATGCAAAAAATTTGGCAATTGCGTCAGGCAGGCCTCTCAATCTATTTTACCCAAGATGCCGGCCCGAATTTAAAGCTTCTTTTTTTAGAATCAGAGCAGAAGACGATTCAACAACAGTTTGAAGGTGTAGAAGTGGTCCAACCATTCAGCTTATCTTAAGATTAATATGTTGCATAATCATAATCAGATGATTAATAATTATCATCTCTTCTATTTCCTTCATCAGGAGAGGCCAATGCAAGCTAGATCAGCTCAAGAAGAAAAGCAGGTTGAAGAAAAAGAAAAGGGACAACAAGTTGAGCGTATGTTTGGGCCCCTTAAAAATAGTCAGCATCAACCATTAAAACAACTCTTCCTACATGGAAAAAAATTAAATAGTGTATTAAAGCAGCGGGCTTTATTTGAAAACAAATTAAAGCTAAACAAATGGCAGGAGATCTTTAAAAAGCTACTGACAAAAAAGCGAGATGAAATTTTGGTAGATTTACGCAAAGATCTCAAGCCGCTTCTAGAGCCGGCCATTTATACGCCGGGAGTTAATGTCTTCGCTTATCGTACTCTCTTTTTATTGACGAGATGGTGGCCGAACAATGATCCCTTTATTCCCAGTGAAGAGGAGAGAAGGATCAATCAAGAAAAAGCTGAAGAGCTGGCCGGTTGTCCGCTTTGTCCTTGCTGTGGCGAGGTTATTTGGACTGATCAAGATAGAATCGTGACCTCCTTCCCTACTCAATTTCATCTCAGCTGCCTTGCGGAAGCTTGGCTTCGAAGACCGACGATCAATCCGATGACTAATCTAGCTTTCTCTTCAAGAGATGTTCAATTAATTAGAACATTAATTAGAACAAAGCTCCGGCCTTTATTGAGAGTGAATTTTCCCGATCCTCCCATAGAAAATCGAGAATATGTTCCTACCCGCATATTGTGTTTTGTGATGACCTGTTTCCCTCTACTAGTCGCATCTTCTTTTTTGGCGACAGTAAGCGTAGTAGTTTTTCAAATGGTTTCTGCATTTTGTTTACTAGGTATGCTTGGCGGTATTGCATATATGCTCTATCAATGCCGTCAATCTGAAACAGCTCTGCAGATGCAGAGAGTAATAGAAGCTGAAATAGCTCTGCAGGATAGAATAAGAGAAGCACAAAGAGTGCCTGGCCTAGACATACCAAATCAGCTTAGCACTCGGATCAGGTTACTACGCGAAAGTCATCGGGCTTTTTCTCCTATCCCGCAAAATGAAGAAGGTCCTGCTCCTCCTGCTTTGAGCCAGGAGTCGCAATTAAGACCGAGAATGCAGAGTGCTCGATCGCAACCTGAACTTACCCGAGAGCCAAGAGCTGCAAGTACTCAATCGCTACCCGAATGCCTGAGCCTTTTTAGAAGGCCTTTTCCACAGCCGACAGCGCGTCAATTACTCAACGAACTTCTTGAAGAAAAACGCAGACTGCCATCCCCCTTTTCAAGAGGAAGAGATTAAGGGTGTTTCTTAGGCAAAAAGCTAAAAATATGATATAATGGTTAATATAAGATCCAATAACTCATTAAATTGATACGTTTATTAACCATTATGACAAAACGAAAAACACTAGCTTTACCTTCTTTACAACGCCGATTTTCAGCTATCGGAGAAAACCTACGTTTGGCTCGTTTGCGCAGAAAATTTTCTGCAAGTTTGTTAGCCGAACGAGCCGGAATCACTCGTAATACCTTAAGGGCTGTAGAACGGGGCAACCCCAATGTGGCTTTGGGTGTCTATGCAACAGTACTATTTTGCTTAGGTCTGGAAAAGGATCTCGTTTATATTGCCAGCAATGATGACTTAGGGCGTAAATTACAAGATGCTGGTTTGTTAACAAAAACCCGTGCTCCCCGTTTAAACATTAACAAAGAAACAGAAGATGAATAATACTTCTCAAGGTCAAATAGAAGTATATGCGCATTGGCAAGGAATAGGGGATCCCATGCTAATGGGGGTGTTGTCTGTATGCGTTTCTCGCGGCAAAGAAATTTTTTCATTTTCCTATGATCAGGCTTGGCTTAAAAGCGAACAGGCTTTTGTTTTAGATCCCTCACTACAATTATTTAGCGGTCTACAATATGCGCCGCAGCATCAAGAAAATTTTGGTATCTTTCTTGATTCGTCGCCTGATCGTTGGGGACGTTTTTTGATGAATCGGAGAGAAGCACAAATTGCACGCGAGGAAGAAAGAGCTTCCCGTAAACTGTTTGAATCCGATTATTTATTGGGAGTGTACGATGAGCATCGTATGGGTGCTTTGCGATTTCGTTTAAATTCAAAAGGCCCTTTTTTAGATAATGATCAACGCTATGCTTCGCCGCCCTGGGCTTCGCTTCGGGAGCTTGCGCATGCGAGCTTGGAGCTTCAGAAAAAAGATGCAGAGAGCAATCCTGCTTACCTCAAGTGGTTGCAAATGCTAATCGCACCCGGTGGTTCTCTTGGCGGCGCGCGTCCCAAAGCGAGTGTGACGGATGAGAAACACCATCCCTGGATTGCTAAATTCCCCAGTGCTAATGACGAAATTGACATAGGTGCTTGGGAAATGATTGTTTACAAGCTTGCAATACAAGCAGGCGTACTGATGTCCGAAGGCCGTGTACAGAAATTCAATAGCCCATATCATACTTTTTTGTCTAAGCGCTTTGATCGTACAGATAAGGGAAAAAGAATCCAATTTACTTCTGCAGCGACCTTGTTGCAGCGTGTAAATGGAGAAGATGCTAGCGAGGGAGCTAGTTATCTGGAGCTAGCTGAATTTCTCATACGTCAAGGGGCAAGGCCTAATCAAGATCTTGAACAGTTATGGCGAAGAATTGTTTTTTACCTTTGTATTTCTAATGTTGATGATCATTTAAGGAATCACGGCTTTCTTTTGAGTTCACAAGGATGGCTGTTGTCACCGGCTTTTGATATTAATCCAGTTGCAAATGCTAGTGGTTTGAAGTTGAATATTTCGGATTCGGATAATTCTCTTGATATGAAGCTTGCTCGAGAAGTGGCGGAATATTTTCGAGTAAAACCAGATCGAGCAGATAAAATTATTGATGAAGTAACTAGAATAGTAAAAAAATGGCGTCACGAAGCTAATTATTTAGGAGTGTCAAGGAATGAGCAAGACCAAATGCAGTCTGCCTTTAGCTTAGCTTCAGATTAATTATCTGAGGCCCTTAAGTCGACATCAAAAAAATCGCAAGCAAACCAAAGCAGATGCCGAGGACTTGTTTACTACTCACCGCTTCGTGTAGGAGAATATAAGCGAGCGCAATCGTGATGAGTGGATAAAGAGCGGTTAAAGTGACAACGGTGATAATTTTTCCTTTACTGGCGGCAATAAAATAGAATAAGCAGCCGATGCTATAAGCAGCTCCAGTTAAGAGAGAGTAACTCAGGCCTTTTAGATTCGTAGTCGGTTTAAATTTTACAAGAGCGAGAGTGAACATGCCGACAATCAAAACGCCCAGCGTTTGATAGATGAGAGCGCTTTTATAATTGATATGCAGGACAGCTTGTTTTGTAAAAAGCCCCCAGAGACCAAAACTGAAAAGCGCTAAAAGTGAAGCTGGTACAAAAGACATTATTTTTTCCTAGGATTAAAATTTAGCTTGCTAACAAGAAGGCAAGCACTTGTATGCCGATGAAACTATAAACTCCTGCCAAGACATCATCTAAAATCACGCCCAGACCGCCGCCCATTCCGCTGTCAATCTGGCGAAGAGGCCAGGGCTTCCAAATATCAAAAATCCGAAAAAGCAGAAAGCCGAGCAGTATCCAGAGCCAACCGGGTGGTGCATGAATCATCGTGATTAAATAACCGACTATTTCATCAATGCACATGCCGGGGTGATCATGGACGGCTAGTTCTTTTTCCACCCGATGACAAAGCCAAATAGCGCCGACGGTGATCAAGCAAACCAGGCTGAGATAAACGATGAGAGGTAGAGGTCGCAAGAGCAAATAAAAAGGAAGCGCCATGAGCGTACCGAAGGTGCCAGGTGCCGGTAGTGAGCCCGCGCCAAAACCAAAGGCAATAAAATGCAAGGGATTGCGCCACATACTTTCCGGCAGCGGCGGTGCTTTTTTCTTGAATTGTTTAAAGGTAAAGGTTTTCATTTGATTTCAGGTGTAATTTCATGGGCTCTTAATTGACGTGCAATGCGATCGAGGACACTATTAATAAATTTATAGCCCTCAACTGAGCCAAATTTTTTAGCTAATTCGAGGCCTTCATTGATAATGACTCGATAGGGCACATCGAGGCGTTTGCTAAATTCATAGGTTGCAATTCGTAAGATTGCCAATTCAACAGGATCGACCTCATTAATTGAACGTTCAATAAAAGGCGAGATAAACTTATCGATCTCATGTTGGTATTTTGCAACGCCGACAATCACTTCTTTGAAGTAATCCAAATCTACTTTTTTTGTCACATGAAATTTTTCGAATTGAACTTCAATTTCGCTAATGGGGGTGCCAGAAAGCTGCCATTGGTAGATTGCTTGCAAAGCATATTGACGGGCATTGTGACGAGGAATTTTATATTTTGAAGCAGAATTCATATTAATTTTTCTCTTGTGCGAGCGGTTGAATTTGACCTTCTAGACGTTTCACTACTTCTTTAAATTCGTTGATGTCTTGAAAGCTGCGGTAGACGGAAGCAAAACGGACATAGGCCACCTGATCGAGATGTCTTAAGGCCTCCATCACCCATTCTCCAATTTGGGAAGACTGCACTTCGCGTTCTCCATAGGCTTGTGCTTTTCGGATGATTCGTGCAACAGCGGTATCGATTTGCTGCAAGCTAATGGGTCGTTTTTCTAGGGCACGCAACATGCCGGCGCGTAACTTAGCTTCGTCAAAAACATCATGGCGATTGTCTCGTTTAATTACACGAGGTAATGTCCATTCGATGCGTTCATAGGTTGTAAATCTTTCCTGACAGACAAGACATTCTCGGCGTCTGCGAATTTGATTGCCCTCGCGGATCAGGCGCGAGTCGATCACTTTGGTATCTAAGGTATTACAAAAAGGACAATCCATTAAAATTCTCGTGATTTTTATACTTTCCAAGTGTAACGAAAAATAAGAGAAAATGCCAAAAATGCTTCTGTTTATTTCTCTCTTTTTGCTACATATTCTGTTAATTGACGAAGAAAATCTGCTTTTTGACCCAAGCAGTCTAAAGCTTGGAAAGCATGGTCAAAAAGATAGCTGACCTTCTTCTTCGCGGCGTCTAGACCGACTAAAAGGGGATAGCTGGTTTTTTGATTTTTTTGATCGAGACCCGTGGATTTCCCGGTTTCTTCCTCATTTTTCTCTAGATCTAAAATATCATCCTGAATTTGGAAGGCGAGACCAAGATTTTTTGCGTATTTTTCCAAGGCTTTTATCAATTTGCGATCTTTTATAGCAGCTGCTGTTAAGCCTAAATGAATGCTAGCCTCAATGAGGACGCCCGTCTTTAATTGATAAAGTTGAATGAGTTCATTCTCAGAAAGCCCGAGCTTGTCGGTATTCTGAAGATCCCAGGTTTGTCCGCTAACGAGACCTGAAGGTCCGCTGGCTCTGCTTAAGATTTGAACCATTCGCAGTCTTTTTGTTGCGGATAAAGGAGCCGGGTGGGAGGCAATAATTTCAAAGGCCAAAGGTTGTAGGGCATCGCCTGCCAGAATGGCGAGACTCTCTCCAAAGGCTCGATGACAGGCTAATTTGCCGCGCCGCCACTTCGCATTGTCCATGGCAGGGAGATCATCATGGATGAGTGAATAGCTGTGAATGCATTCGATGGCAAGAGCCGCAAGATCAAGGTTTTCAAGAGGTGCAGCAAAAATTTTTCCCGTCGCATAAATCAGTAAAGAGCGGACTCTTTTTCCCCCATTCAGAGTAGCATAAGCCATGCTTTCTTGAAGCTTTTGAGCCGGATAGCTAATATTTTCCAAGTAATACACCAAACCTTGGTGAATTCGCAGGGAATGCTCTGCAATCCAGGCTTGAAAGGAGCTCATTTGGGTAATTCACTATTATCTTCGCAGGTATAGGGTTTTAATTCTTCCTCCTTTTGTTCGCTGCTGCTGTTGTTCTGTATCAAAATTTGGACTTTTTGCTCGGCTTCTTGCAGAATGGCTTGGCAATTTTTGATGAGTGTGATGCCTTGCTCAAAATGATTTAAGGCTTGTTCTAAAGTGAGATCGCTATGCTCCATTTTTTCTATCAGGTCATTAATTTCCTTTAGCGAAGACTCTAAATCGCCAATTTTAACTTTTTTCGACATAAGATCTGTTCCTTCAAAGTGAAGCTGTTCATTATTTGCAAAAATGGCTTTCCTGTAAAGGAAAATTCTCTTGAATTAGGAAGAAAACAACGTGATAATTGCACCCTTCCTTGAGTGGGGTCTGTAGCTCAGGTGGTTAGAGCGTACCCCTGATAAGGGTAAGGTCGGTGGTTCGAGTCCACCCAGACCCACCAGTCTCGAATGAACAGATAAAGGGGCCATAGCTCAGCTGGGAGAGCACCTGGTTTGCAATCAGGGGGTCGTCGGTTCAATCCCGACTGGCTCCACTTTAAGCCCTTCGTTCTACAAGAGAGTAAGAATAGAACGATAATTTCTGATACAATGACCTCGATTTGGATGATATTGGATGGAGGGATCGCATGAAAATAAGAAAAATCTTATTTTCGCTATGTTCTGTCATGACTTGCCTGGTCGCTGCGGCGAGTACTAGCCCGAAGCCCCAAATGTATATTGGTGTGCAAGGCGGCTATGCGGATACCAATTTTAGTAAAAGTACAATGATAGCGACTCCCGAAAATGGCAGTGTTCCAATCACCTCTGCTTCAATTGGAAATCATGTCTTTGCGGCTCGAGGCTATGGAGGCTACCAATTTAATGATTATTTAGCGCTTGAAGCAGGATATTTACGACCGAGAAGTACGCGATATACCCACATTAATGGCGGTACCGTACCCAATGGTGATATTAGTGAATATGCTTTTGATCTTTCTGGAAAAGTTTTTTTACCCATGGCGGCTTATATTCACCTTAGTCCGTACTTCAAGTTAGGTGCGGCCTATGTGAATGGTAAATCCCAGGGTGGTATTACCAGAAATGGTGCCAGTGATTTTGGCTATTCTCTGCACCCGGTTTTAGGCGCCGGAATCGGCTACGATATTATGCAAAATATAACCATGGATTTTTCTTGGACAACGATTACTCAACATAATTCCTCACTGCCTCGCATTGATATGTTTTTTCTCGGTCTGACCTTTCATTTTAGCTTCGAAGATATGAAGACGGGTCCGAATTATGGCGATGTGGATGGGACTGATCCTTAAGAAGTGAAAATGAAAATAACTTTATTTATGCGTTATTTCTATAGCGCTGCTTTCTATCTGCTCATGCCTTTTATTTTATTGCGTTTGCTATGGCGTGGACGACGCAATCCAGCCTATAGACAGCGAATAAAAGAACGCTTCGGTTTTTCTCCTATTTCTTTTAAAAAGTCACTGTGGATTCACGCGGTATCTGTAGGCGAGTCTTTAATAGCAGTTTCCTTGGTTAAGAAATTACGCCACTTGTATCCGACGCTTCCTATTGTGGTAACCACCATGACACCGACCGGCGCGGCACGCATCCAGGCGGCTTTAGGCACGAGTGTAACCCATCTCTATGTTCCCTATGATTTACCAACAGCCATAAATCGCTTTTTAGAGCGCATTCAACCGCTTTTGACCATTCTGGTTGAAACAGAATTATGGCCTAATTTTTTTGAGGCCTGTCACAGACGACACATTCCAATTGTGATAGCAAATGGTCGTTTATCCGAGCGCTCTTTCTCCGGCTATCGACGGATCTCGAGTTTAACTCGAGAGATGTTAGCCAAGCTTAGTTTACTGATGGCGCAAGGAAAGGAGGATGCAGAACGTTTTATTGCTCTCGGGATGAATCCGAGCCAGACTGTAGTAACGGGAAATATCAAATTTGATTTAGAGCTAGCTGCAGATTTAATCCCACGCAGCGAAGTATTGCGCATGCATCTTGGTCAAGAGAGATTGATTTGGATTGCGGCAAGTACCCATGCTGGAGAAGAGGAAATTGTTTTACAGGCCCATGCGCTTATTCGTGAGACAAAACCAGAGGCCTTACTCATTCTTGTTCCCCGTCATCCTGAACGCTTTACTGCTGTGGCAGAATTAATTTCACAGCAAGGTTTTCAGTATATCCGACGCAGTCTCGGAGAAAGCTGCAAGAAGGATACAACTGTTTTTCTCGGCGATACCATGGGCGAAATGTTATTATTCTACGCTGCTGCCGATGTTGCCTTTGTTGGGGGCAGTTTTGCGCCCATTGGCGGACACAATCTGCTTGAACCGGCGGCCTTAGCCAAGCCTGTCATCACCGGTCCGCAACTTTTCAATTTTACTGAGATCAGTGAATTACTCACGAAAGCAGAAGCACTCACGAAGGTAGAAACTGCTTCCAGTTTGGCTGCTGCGGTGCTTCATTTTTTTGCAGATCCGACTGCAGGAAAAGAAAAGGGAGAAAAAGCCCGTCAAGTGGTCGAGACTAATAGAGGCGCCTTGGCAAAACATATTGATTTAATTTCTCAGCTGCTCAGTCTTCGCCCTGAAGAGGCAGAAAAGACTATCTTGAAAGTTCTTTAAGGTTTTATGAATCCAGCTCTTTTAGCAATTGGCACTGCTTTACCACAATATAAACTTTCTCAAAAAGAGATAGGCGAACTGATGTCTCTCGGCTTTCATTTAAATAAAGCAGAAAGAAGATTGTTGAATGCAGTCTATAAAGCTTCGGGCATTCACTATCGCTATAGTGTGTTGGATGATTGTGTTAGACCACCAGGGCAGTTTGAATTTTTTCCCAATGATCCAGAGGGTTTGTTTCCTTCTACTGCAGCACGTATGCATATTTATAAAAAGCATGCCTTCCCGCTCGCTCTTGCGGCTATTGAAAATTGCTTAGCGCAATTAAACAATTTTGATAAAAACGAAATTACCCATCTGATTACAGTCAGCTGCACAGGAATGTATGCGCCCGGCATCGATATTGAATTGGTTCAACATTTAGAACTTCAATCCTCTACCAAACGAACGGCTATTAATTTTATGGGTTGTTACGGCGCTTTTAATGGACTGAAGATGGCGGATTCCATTTGTAGAGCAGAGCCGAAAGCAAAGGTGCTGATGGTCTGTGTAGAACTCTGTACCATCCATTTTCAAAGAAAGATGGATTTAGATAATTTGATTTCAAATGCGATTTTTGCCGATGGAGCAGCCGCTGTTCTGGTCCAAACTCCGCCAGCAGGTGGAAAATATTTAAGTTTCCAAAATTTCTATTGTGATCTCTTGCCACAAACGAAGCGCGACATGGCTTGGGAAATTGCAAATTCTGGTTTTGATATTGTTTTGAGCTCTTATGTGCCGGAGGCAATTCATTCTGGTATAGCTGCTTTTGTCCACAGATTATTAAAACATTCTAAAATGCAAAGCAGCGAACTGGACTTTTTTGCCATACACCCCGGAGGTATTAAAATTCTACAAGCTTGTGAGCAAGCCTTACATATCAGCAAAGAACACAATAAAGCTGCTTATCAGGTTTTGCAAAACTATGGCAATATGTCTTCGCCTACTATTTTATTTGTTCTAGCCGCGCTCTGGTCAGAATTAAGCACAAAGGATCAGGGCAAAAACATTTTTTGCTGTGCCTTTGGCCCAGGCCTCACTTTGGAATCGATGGTTTTAGGGATTAATTAGCTAGCGCGCCCGGAGAGATTCGAACTCCCGACACCCTGGTTCGAAGCCAGGTACTCTATCCAACTGAGCTACGGGCGCGAGTTGATAAAGCAGGGGATTATGCGGGTGGGCAGGGAAATATACAAGAGGAAAACTGAGTTCCTTCCTGAGGCCTAGGTACATTATCTACCGTTTGGTAGAAGGCGCACTATTTACATGAATTCAAAGAGATAAATCATAAATCGCCTATTTTTTTATTAAAAATTGCAAATGAATATTTTATGTACTATAATTTCATATGAAAAAGGAGAAATTATGCGCGCCACACTACCAGCATCTAGAAAAAATAGCACTACTGATAAAAAGCGTGTTCTACGAAAAGCGTTAATTCGCGTAAAAGAACAATTAGATATTAAACGCCAGGAATTATCGGCTATTGTAGGACTGAGTGAGCCGTCCTTAAGTAGATTTTTTAATAAACATGACTACTATATTGATCCCTCTACTAAAGAAGGAGAACTGGCTATTTTATTGATACGACTGTATCGCAGTCTTGATGTTCTTTTTGGAGGCAACAGAGAACAATGCCGCTTATGGATAAAGAATAACAATGCACATTTAGGTATGGCGCCTATTAAATTAATTCAATCCATTCCAGGACTAATACATACAGTAGAATATCTTGATGCTATGAGAGGCAAAAACTAAATGGAACAAAATGTTTGGAAATATTGTGAGGGCGCTAATGATCTTAAATCATTTAGTCTAAACGCATGGAGAATAGTAGAAGCTCAGCATATTACATCGACGCGAAAGTTAGTTGACTCATTTGAGGAACAAAATATCCTTGAAGAATTGATAGAATCAAATAAACCCCCACTTACAACAGGTTCTTTAGAGTTACATTTTTTGCTATCAACTCCATTTCGATACCCTCCATTGAAAAATGGGTCCCGTTTTGGCACTCGATTTGAGCCATCTTTTTGGTATGGTTCATTAGAACTCAACACTGCCATGGCAGAAACAGCATATTATCGTTTTAACTTTTTACGTGCTAGCAAAGCAGAATTTGGGAATGTAGTAACAAGCCATACTGCTTTTTCAGCACAAATTAAAACTGAGCGAGGGATAGACCTTACTCAATCACCATTCTCAGAGTTTACTTCGATAATTTCATCGCCCGTTTCCTATCAAGAAAGTCAGACCTTAGGAAAAGCCATGAGACAAGACAATATTGAATCATTTCTCTATCAATCAGCAAGAGACCCAAACAAAGGAAAAAATATTGGTTTATTCACACCAAAAGCATTTGGGCAAAAAAAACCTGATAGCAAATCATTTCAGTCTTGGCAATGCATAATAAATCAAAATGTTGCTGATTTTGTACGTTTGAGCTCAGTAAATACTGAAACAAAAAGCTTCCTCATAGCTTGGTTTATGTCTGACGGTAAGCTGCCTTTTCCAGCAAATTAACAACCTAATAATTTTAGAGGTTTTAGAAGCTACCTCCTACCCCTACCCTTCCTCCACAAAAAACG
>CAYXNR010000057.1:0-13423 GCA_964466595.1 uncultured Coxiellaceae bacterium
AAAACCCAATGAGAAGTCCACGACGGTGGACTGGCGCTTCATTTTGACCCATCCGACCCTGGTTGCCAAAACAAAGCCAATTTTTCCTTTTGCTTTATGTTTTTTTTTTTTGCCGGCCTTGCGTCGTTGACCACCCTGTTTGTTACGAAGTAAATGGGTGGTCACGGACGCTAGGCCTGCAAAAATGGCTCTTAAGTTTTGATCTATATACATATTTTCTATTGGTCACTTGCAATTCAATTATAGGGGTTGGTAGAGGGGTTTTTTTCATTTTCAATCCCATCATAATAAATCTCCGAGACATACATAAACCGGTTCGGGCTTGGACAGCGCTTCAGTTGAATGACGACATTGATGATGGATTTAAGATAGGCTCTCAGTCGTTCATCACTTGAAGTGGAGCCCGCTTGTTGCATCATAAAAACCAGTTGAGTAAAAGCACTTTCTGGTGTGTCTGCATGAACCGTACTTAAACTACCAGGGTGTCCACTATTGGCCGCGCGAAGAAAAGGCCACACCTCTGCTCCCCTCAATTCAGAAAGAAAGATCCGATCTGGTCTTAGGCGCAGGCAGGCCTTGAATATTTTTAAGGCGGTAATTCGCTCATCATCCTCATTGAATAAAAGATGGGCAACATTGGGTTGGCGTACAGTGACTTCTCGCGTATCTTCAACAGTGATTAAACGTTCATTATTCGGTATCAATTGTAAGCAAGCATTGAGAAAAGTGGTTTTTCCAGTCCCTGTCCCACCGCTGATCAGGATGTTTTTCTTGCTTAAAATAGCGAGCTTCAGAAAGCTTAAAATATCTTTTTTACGATAAAGTTCTATAAGCTTGTAATCCCCGGTTTCTGAAAAATAACCCTCTGCTTCCCTTAGCTCGTTAAAAGCACCCGCTTCCATGTAATGATCAAGGGACAGATTACGCATTTGCTGTCTTCGAAGGGAACAGATTAATTTCTGACTTTCACAAGCTGGATTCATCAAAAATTGAATTCTCTCTCCTGTGGGCAGCGATCCTGATAAAAGAGGCGCTGGGAAATCTTTATTATTAAATTCGGCTATCAGAGCTGCTGTCGTTTCTAAAAACCCATACTCTAGTTCAGGGACTGCATGGTGGGTAAATTGACCCTCTCTTTCAAGATAGATTTCTTCTGGCTGATTAATGCAAATCTCTGTCACCCCGTCTGTTTTAATAAAAGGCATCAATGGAACTAAATGTCGCTCTAGAGCTTTTATTGACATGTCCACGCCTCGCTAAAATACATTCATGTTAGGTTTAACTTGCCGAAGCGCGCCTTGAAAATTCAGGTCGTGGGCAACAAAGACCATAATCGGCTTTCCTTGATAAGATTTAAGTGTCGGTGCAATCATGCTTTCTTGTTGCAGGCTTTGATTAGCTGATTGTGAAAAGCTACTGGCGACCGCTGAGCGATAAGCAGAAGCAGAGTTATATTCATCTGAACCTGAAACACCAATATTGGCAGCTCCCGCACCAATAATGGCCAACAAAGAAGCTGTACCAAAACGTTCCCAAAAATGGCGATCAATTTCATCAGCACCCATACCAGCCACCCCTAAACTATCAACACCGGGTGATCCGAGATTAAGAGAAATGCCACTTGGGGTGATCAATCTTGTCCACACAATGAAAATGCGTGACTGGCCTTGCAGCATCCCACTCTTATACTGGCCTATCAAGCGGGTTCCACGAGGTATAAGAATCTGAGAACCATCTTCTGAATAACTGGGTTCACTCACAATAGCCCTTAAATAACCCGGCAAATCTGAATTAGAGGCAGACTCTAAAATGGCATGAATCAAGCTCCCCTCAGCAACAATAGCGCTAAGGGGGGCAACAAGAGAAGCTGTTATGGTCTCTGGATTTTGTGCAGATACTTGATTCATAAATTGCGTATTCAAATCCCTTGAGGTAGATGAAGTTGCCGAATTTGGACCGGTTACTTTATTTGTTTGATTACCATTAACAACCATGAGTGGCGCGGAAAGTCTTTCTTGCAATTCTTTTTGCTTTTGCAGGATAAAGGCAAGTTGTTTTTCAGAGAGCTCCTCCTTTTCTTTTTGGTCTTTTTTATCCGGAATACTAGTCATTTCACGCATTGGCTTTATAACCGGATTCTCGTTTTGGCCATAGTGTAACATTGAATAATTTTCTTCGATTGACGTAGTACTTTTTTTACTAGCTCGCGTATGAAAATACATGCTGAAAATAGCGATGAGTAGAATAGCCAAAACAACTAAAAAAATAGGATTTTTTTTATGGTTATCTTGGGCAACCTCGGGCAAACCACTCTCTTTTTTTGAATTTGGGTCATTTGTCATGGTTATCACCACCTAAGTCATCTTTTTCCAGTCGCCAATGGCAAAATCGTTATACACACTGGTTACATAAACCCCATCGCGAAGGGTAAATTGCTTGGCGACAGAATTGATGACCATATAATTGCCTTGCATATGGTAAGAAACCAGTGTTTCATTCCTATCTTTATCCACAATAAAAACGGAAGGCAGATGACTCATCCCCTCATCCTTAAATTTAAAATAAGTGAATTGGTCATTATCGAAGGCTTCTATAGGCGCCAAACAGGTATCTCCGGTAAAACTGTACTTCCAATTGAGCTTGCTGGGATCAAATGTCGCAACAGCATTGGGGCTGCCTGCTTGATCAAAACCACCTTCGGGATAAATAAATTGTAATTTGTAAGTAGGAGGAACCGTGGGGTTCAGCGAATCCAGTTGAAAACTATAACTATTAATATTAGTCAAAACCGTCATATTCGTCTTTGAAGAAATAACAGGCTTAATAAATAAATGGTTATTCACCGGAACAGCTTGCCAGGCTAGGCTATCCCCAATAGAAACGCTTTGAACCGTTTCATTAGCTGCAAAGGTAATTTGCGTTTGATAGCCGTAACGACCTTGAAGGATCACCACATTATTAGGATCATACATGACCCTTTTTACCCGCTTATCAGCTGTTACTCGACGTGGAATACTCTCAGCCTCTGCAGCTGAAAAATTCCAGAGTAAAAAGCTTATTACGGCATAAATTATATATTTTTTCATGAAACCCCCTATGCATTGTTCTCTATATCGACTTGGCTAACCTGGTAGTAACTGACTTTGAACCCTAAGGGGTCACGATCTAACATTTTTTGACTTGTCTCAGCTGACGTATATTCCCATTTAATAATGGCTTCTTTCGAAGATACGTGCTCACCCGCAGATGAACGATCATGGAGTATTTTTTCAAATTTAAGGTCAACAGTATTATCATTCAGTCGATTAATAGAAAGGACACGCGTTGTAATAAACTTCTCTTTTCCATAGAGGCGGTAAGGAGAACTTGGATTATCGCTTTTTACTTGATTTTCATACTGCTTTCTAACTTTGTCAGAAGATTGTGCCCATACCATTTGATAGGGATGCTCGATGTTATCGTAATCATAACTTTCGGCGTTAATAACATAATGTATTAATAAATATCGGGTCAACTCCCAATTGGCGCTCAGAGTGCTGGGTTCCAATACACCAATCTTCGTGATTTCACCGCTAGCTTTATCAAAAGCATAGAGGTAAGGAACTTTTTCTTTTAAGGGAAATAGCAATAAATTAGTCGCTATGGATAATCCTAGTAAACTAGTCATTACCAAGAGCGCAAGAAGCGCTCTTCTCAACCAGAGTGTATGACTTTGATAGATATCGTAGGTCCAGTCAGATGAAGCTTTATAAAAATCATTTTTTTCGCCTATCACTTTCATGATGCCTTCCTTCTTAGCATACGATTTTGGATTTTATACATTCCTCTCCTAGAAAAATGAGCTGCTTTTTCCCCTGCTCTTATTACTCCTGATTTTTCCATAGCAGATTTTGCAATATCGACGCCTTTTGATAGACCTGCTAAGGTAATACCCCCTCCTAATGAACTGCAGATGGATAAGACTTGAGAAAGAACGAGAGAGGTCGCTAGACTAAGTCCTAAAAATGGTGCAATTCCACTGAAATAGTTGGCTTCTGGCGGCGTCGCTAACTGTGGTAAAGTGACTTTAATGACGGATAACATTAAAACTAAAATGGCAGAGGTCACTATAGGAATGAGCGCTGTCGTCATCAATTTATTAAGCCAGGCGCCAAACATAGCTTTCGTTGCATCGAACAAGATAAATAAGATAAACAAGGGCCCTAAGGCCAGTGCAACAGCCATGACCATTTTAGAATAGATAAAAAGTAACAAGGCAATAACACAGAGGATGGTACCTATTATAAAAACGAGCAAGCCGTAAAGAAAAAAGCACATGCCGTCTTTACTGAGGCCGCCCAGGCCAAAAAATTCTCTGGTTGACTTAATAACTAAACCGTAAATAGTATCCAGCGTTTGATAGACATTACTGTCTGGGCTCATATGGCCTGTTGAGTTAACAAGTGTCGTTGCTATATTTCCTGGTTCATTCGTAAAAATTTTATAAATGAGAAGATTGTATAAGTTCCAGCGCATCACTAAGGAATAAACGCACAACATCACGATTAATTGCCGCATGATGGTGGCCAAATCAGCCGTGCTGGAATGCGAAAGAAACCGATAGCCCTGTAAAATAACATACAAAGTAAATACTAAGGTTATAACCTCGGCATTGTTCTGGATTAAATTGTGATAAGCCAAATCAACAAAAGTACCGATTACTTCATCAACTGTAGAGAGCGTACCGGTTAGAAATGAACTGGTTGTTATCATAATACCTACCTTGGCCCTACTTCCCTTACCATTGGTTAATCTTCGTTTTCGAACCGCAAAACCGAGCATATTGATCACAGGGAGCTTTTAAAGATTGGCTAGTCGCACAAGCACTTAAAAACATCAGTGATAATAAAATGACAGCCAGTCTTAATTTGATTTGCATTCTTTCTCCTTATTGTTTCAAAAAATTGGCGTTAATAAGAGCCGCATTCATTGCGGCTTGCGAGGTCAATGCTTGTTGTTGGTTTGTCATAGCTAATTGACGAAGCAAGGCTAACTGAATTAAATTTCCTTCCACTTGAATTCGATTGGATAAATCCATGGCAGATTTTATGTCTTTTGTCTTTTCAATTTGGCCCTGCAGCATTTTCTGATAGGCAATTTGCTCTTGCACTCTATCAAAATCGAGCTCGCTAGCCGCACGGGTAGCAATGAGAGTTTGTGCTTCCGCAGCATAATAAGCTCTTGAGTTAGAATCGGTGATTACTTTGTTAATTACATTTAAATCAACGGGAAATTGATTGGTTATTTTACTTATTATTTGCCCTAAGTCGCCCGTGCCGCCATTCCGGGCAGCCATTTCTAGCACCTTTGACCAATTATCCGCTCCCGTACCATAAGATTGATAATCCCTTAGGTTATAAGTCCCCCATCCTGAATTCCCCGTAAGATATCCCTTAACCTCTTTCATGACACTATCAATATCTTGCTCTGCTGTGAGCATGGCACCTTGTTGTGAATTAATTGCATTCAGAAAACTATTCGTAATATTACCCTGTGCATTAATGGCATTAATAATATCCTGGAACCAATTGGCATAAGCAGCATGAGTAAATAAAATACCCACGGTTAAAAAAAACCTAATGAACCTTTTTTTTATAAACATTTTTTATATCTCTCTTTAAAAAGAGGCAGCCAGATATTAGGATCCTCACCCACTTCAGCGCGTACTTTATCGAGAATTTCCAGTGTATTTTCACGTGCCGATATCACCGCAATTTCATCCTCCATACCACTTAAATTGGCGCGAATAACAACGGATTGTTTATTGGTACTTCTACCGTGATTGAGTAAAAAGAAATGCTGATCATCGGGAAGGGTTTTAACGAGATGATATTCCTGTTCTGTTAAACCAAAATCGTCCATGCACGTTTTTCTATCCGCTGTTGGATTAGGGAAAAAAACCTTACAAAAAGCAGCTTCATTCGTTGATTTACTGACAGAAGAATCAAGCGTGTCTTGAGTAACTTGTGAGGCTAGGCCAAAAATATTATCTTTTTTTCGGGGTGTCCGCGACCAATCGTTAATCATTTCCTTAAAATAGTCATCTGCTAAGGCCTTCCATCCCTCATCACAAAAAAGCATGCCTCTATGCCCTTTTATTGCATTTTCCACGCGATAAGTGAGATACATTAAGGCCGGTGTTTTACAGTCAAGGTCTGCTAAAATATGTCCTAAATCAAAACCAAGGATATCGGGGTCAAGATTGAGAGTATCGTTTGCATTATCAAATAACCAGGCATGCGTACCACTGCTATGCCAGAGATCAAACCGTGCACGCAAGGAATCTTTCTTCTTGGCACCAAAAAAAGCAGCAAGATGACAAAGTTGGCGTTCCTCTTTTTTGAGGTGATATAAGCCAGCAACAGCCCTTTCAATGATTGAAATATCACTTTCGGATAGTTGTGCACCTGTCACTGATAGCATTTTTTTGAAAAGAAAGGTGAGGAATTTTCGATTTTCGGGCGTATTTTCTAGCCGACAAGGATTAAATCCAGTGGGAATACCTGGCTTAATAATTTCATAGACACCGCCCATCGCCCGAACTAGAATTTCAAGACCACGATCTTTGTCAAAAATAACCCTTTTTCCACCAAACTTCATGCTTTGTAAAATCAGAAAGCCAATAATGACCGTTTTTCCACTGCCCATCGCACCAAAGACGAGGAAATTACCGACGTCTTTATAATGAAAATTAAAATAATAGGGACTGCCAGAGACTGTCTCAAAAATAGTAACAGCCGGTCCCCAGTAATTCCCACTCGCCTTCCCAACCGCATAGTTATGCAAGCTAGCAAAAGAAGCCATATTTTTGGTTGAGATAAGAGCAGGACGAACAATGTACTGAAAATTGCCCGGAAGCTGTGCCCAGAAAGCACACTCACTCCCAATATCTTCACGCACACAAGCAATATCAAGATCAGAAAAACGAGAAATAAGGATACTCAGATGCTTATTTAATTCTTCTTGCGTGTCAGCATAACAAACTAAAGTAAAATGATGTAAGCCATACCCCACCTCACCGCTAGCCGTATCCTCAAAAGCATCATCAATTTGATCAGTTTGACGCAGAGATTCATCCTTTGACTGTCCAAGGTCCTTTTGTTGGTCACGCAGCTTCGTTTTTGCTGCTTGCCGATCATAGAAGCGAAATGATTGCGTGATGACATATTCTATTTTTAATGCACTTAATTCATCGAAGATCCCCTGACAAGTAAGCGGTGCGTAGTCCTTAATTGACAAAAAGGCAGCAAATTTCCGAGAACCTTCAGGAGAACGTAATTCCAGTGTTCCTAACCTTCTATTAAAGAAGATCCGTTTTCTGGGCAAGCAAATAGAAGCTTCTACAATATTCAGTGGAACGGTGTATTTATCAAAATTAATGAGCTCTGCTAAAAACTCGAGAGGCGCAGAGAATTTAACCCCTTTTCTTTCATCGACCGATAAGAGCTCACATCGATATTCAGAAAAAGTGCTTAAAAGTTTGCTCGTCACCGCATTGAGTTCTTTATAAGATTTGGCTAGATATTCTTGTTTTGCCTGTTTATCAAAGGCAAGATTCAACTGCTTTAAGACACCAAATCCCTTGTTAATCACCCCTTCTGGCTGCTTAGTCATCACTGCTATATAAAGATCATTGTGATACATTTCTGTTTTCAGTATTTTCTCTTTATATTTTTCATTGACCTCTTTCGCAAATCCTTCTTCAAATTCACCTTCCGGGTAATCCGCCCTTTTCCGCCTGATTTCCCAAAAATAAAGAGCAAATTCAGAGCCAAGGTTTTTTAAGAAGTTATTTCGACGGTTTTTGTAAGTATCCAGAATCGCTTCATCTAAGGTGAAAAAATCAATTCCAGCCAGTTTGATTATTTTGATCAGTTTCCCGCTCTTGTCTAATAAGGTACTATCATCATAGTGTGACAAGATATTAATGTGTTTAGACGAATTTTCCTCGCGTCTAAGCATTCTGTCTTTGATAGCGTTTGTTTTTAGCATACTAAAATTACCAGGGTTCATAACTATTTGTCTTCCCCCAAAATCCACTATTGAGTACCGGCGGTGTTTTAGTAAATGCTTTCCACAAGATATAAAAAAAATTGGGTTCTTTCACAGAAAGTTTTACCATCGTCAAATGAATAACAATAAATAAGGGAATACCTAGCAGCGTATTAGCATCAAGACAAACTAAGGTGGATAACATGAGATTAGCAAAAAAGAGTCTCATGTTAACTCCCATAAACATAGGCGCTCTCGTCAAACCAAGGGCCAGGTGATCCATTTCCACTATGTATTTATCGCTATTCATTATTAGAATTCTTATTAGTTGCTAATTAATCTTGTGATTCCTGTAACGATGGCATTCGATCCAAAAATGATCGATATTCCAGCGATGGTATAACCTAAGACTGACCATTTTATAAAATGCCCTAAGCACAACAATCCCACAATCATCACGGAAATCGTTGCAATGGTGATCCCAGTAGTTCCAAGCATGGCATGGGTGATATAGCTTAATCCTTGGCTTACTGGTGTCTCCCCATAAGCAAAAGCCAGTGACGGAAATAAAAAAACTGAAAGACAAAATAATTTGCTAATACGGTTCATAAAACAGACTTGAAGTATTTTTAAGCTCATCATGTTATTTTCCCTCCATTGCGTTTTTTGATAACCATTTATTTCTAATTTTCAAATACACTTCTTCACGATGAACAGACACTTTTCGTGGCGCTGTAAATCCAAGCTTTGCCTGTTGATGGTTTGTACCTAAATAAGTAACCTCAATATCGTCACCCACCATTACCTTTTCATTTATTTTTCGATGTAGTACCAACATTCTCTTCTCCTTGATTGATTTATCGGTATGAATTCCAGTTAAAAGCGAGGGTAATACTGTTTTGCATCAAACGGCCCACAATTCGCTCCCCTAGGCGGTCAATAAGCCCTGCTCTGCTTCGATTAGAAATAAGAAGCGTACAAAGATTACCCTCTTGATATCGCGCATTAATCAGCGAAAAAAACATTTCCTTTTCCCAGTTTGAGAGCGGACCACCCGTAACCAGACTTTCTGTTGCTTCATCAATGATCAAAAACTGGATCCTTTTGTAAGATGCCAGTAAGCTTTCAAAAGCAGCTTGTGATTCAAAGTTTTTTTCCCGAAATATACGGAGAAACTGTAAAGAAGGCTTGTAACTCACTGTAAAACCAGCTTGTGCAAGCACTTGGTAGATGATTAACGATAAAAGTGTTTTCCCGGTGCCAGAGCGTCCTTCAAAAAGCAAATTAGCGCCTTCTTTTAAACGGTCTGCAAAGGTCGCCACATAACGCTCTGTCAGCTCTTTAACACGCTTTTGTTCAGGATAATCCACCTTGAAATCATCAAAGGTTTTGCCTCGAAATAAAGATGGAACCTCTTCCAAAAAAGCCTGAATACACTCCTGGCTTCGCTTTTCAGCCTCTTGCCTGATCCCTTTCAATCTCAAGAGCTCGTAAGGTTCAATAACTTCATTTTGCAATACCGGTGGGGAAGAGAGCGCTGCCGCCCGTATTTTTTCAATTTTTTGTTGTAAGTTCATCATCATTCTCTTCCAATAAATCGCCCATCCAATGCAATCCTTTGCTAAAATCATTTTCATAGCGTGTCTCAGGCGGAGGATCCGGTGGAGCAGTAGAAACCGGGCGGCTGTAGTTTGTTTTAGCGTTTTTAACTGATTTCATCTGGCTTGATACTGCTTTGATGAGATAATTCAAACCAAATCCTTTTCCCCGCTTGCGGGTAATATGCTCACAAAGCTCATAGGCTTGCTCAAAGTGCTCAAGGGATGCACCCTGGTCTAACAATTGCTGAATGGCTTCAATCGAATCTGGATAGTGAAACGCTTCGGATTGAAACCCTTTCGCCGCCAAGACTTTGGAAATGGTTTGGATTACTTCTCCACTTCCCGCCTCCGGTTCTATTTCAGCTTTTGGTTTTTCATTTTCAAAAAAATCCCCACGCGTATTGATTGATTTATTTTTGTTTGTTGTATTGTTTGTTTTATTAGTTATATATCGCGCCTTTTCACCCGATGGTAGGCCATTTTCACCCGATAGTACGCCATTTTGGCTTGATGGATCGTCCATTTTTGGCTGATCGAGATAATCAAGTACTTGTGTTTCATATTGAGGTTTTTCTTCTTTTTGACAGGCTTGATCAAGCCAGCGATTGCAAACCTCTGGATAAAACTTGAAGTACTTGGTTTTATCAAAGTGGTAACGCGGATTGGGGTTTTGGTGAATAGAAATCACCTGAAGTGATACTAACAAATTAAGAGCTTCTTGAATGGCCTTCTTGCCATAAAATCCCAGACAGCCTTCAATCAATTGCTCTGTGCTAAAAAATAGATAGGCATTCTCGTTATGCGGACGACCATCGCCGTGCATCTCGGCAATGTTATTGGCCTTTTGGTAATAGCAATCATTCTTGAGTTTCCAGTCGTGCCAGGAGGCAAAGAAGGCCATTAATAAGGCAGCGCAGCGATTGTCTTGGCAAAAACGGATTTGCCAGGCGTGGATTTGGAGATAATGATCGTTTTCGGGTTGGCGAAGGCAGGAGGAATAACTCATAGCCTCACCTGCTTAGTGGATTGTCCGTGATTATTTCTTTGCATAATCCATACAGCTCCTTTCCATTTTTTACCTATAAATTTTACAATTGGTTATTTATTGACCATCAATATCAAATGAATTTTTCTAAATATTTGATACAATAAGTATTAAACAGATTGTTCATTATATTGAACGTTCATTTTAGTGAACTAACCATATAAAATCAAGCTCGAAATTTCAAAGGTTTTATTTAAGTGGCGATAATAGATAATATTGAAAATTCACTTCATATAGTTTTAAAAAATCTAATTAAGCAAAAATCTATTCGGGATAAAATCGATTTCACTGCATATCAACTTGCAAAAGAGTTAGGAATGCCTCGATCTCTTATAACCAGCTTAACGCACACAGATGTAAAAAGAAGAGTAAACAATCCTAGAATAAGCACCCTTTTAAAAATAGTTGATTTCTTTAGATCAGATGGATTTAATATAACTTTAGAAGATCTTCTGGGTGTAAAGTCAAGAGTTATTGATATAGATAATGAACTTGAATTTGAAAAAACAACAGCAATTACTATTTCCATCTATCCTTTTAGTTATAAAGATAACGAATGCTTGGGAACAACAACCTTACAATTGAGCAATCACTCAAAAAATATTTTTGGTTTGTTCTCCTCTACTGACATAAATCCTTTATTTAAAGCAGGATCTATTTTTATTATTGACAGGGATCTTAACCCTGAGGATTCCAACTTAGTTGCTGTAAGACTAAACGATAAATCAAACGTAATTATAAGAAAATATCAAATAAAAAAAAATAAAATATACTTGAAGTCACTTGATAATACAGATAGTGATATTGTTTTGATGCCAACCACACAGATAGAGATTTTAGGAGTAGTAATACAGATAAATCCAAAAACCTAATCATTAAACTAGTGGATCTGGTATGATAAAAAATATTTTAAAAATAATAGATTATTTATTTTGTCATTATATTGGCATAAAAAATCAAAAACTTGTTCCTTGCAGATTAAAAATAAACAGAAATACATTAAGCATCGAAAGCAGGGAATCGTTTAAAAGACATTCCTATACAAACAACTTATACGCATTTTGTACGTCTAGCCTTAATGAACTAGACGATAAAAATAAAAGAAAGCTAGGTACTGCAATTGGAAAATCTATAGCAAAAAATTTGATTATTTCGTTTGAACCCTTAACAATAGAGAAAAAAAATGGAACTTGAAAAAGCTATTTCTTTACCATCATCTCCACAATACAAACATTTATGGATTTTACTATTATCGTACTCCATGGTAATAGCTATATCCAATTGGTATGACTCAAGACTTGTTTTGCTTTTTGGCTTAACTATTTCCCCAGGGGCGCTAGCATTTCCATTTTCATTTCTTCTTTCAGATACAATAACTGAGGTATATGGATATAAAAATGCAATGCGGGCAATATGGGCGGCGCTTTTTTTTAATTGTGTTTTTTTAGCTTTTGGACAATTAGTTATTAGATTGCCATCCCCAGTATTTTCATTAGAAAACAATTTAGTTTTTGATAAATTACTATCATTAAATTTTTGGATAGTTTGTGGATCCTTTGTTAGCTACATAATTTCAGAGCCGTTAAATTCTTATTTAGTAGCAAAGCTAAAAATTAGATTCAATGGAAAATACATAGGTATAAGATTTGTAATATCTACAATTATAGCAGCATTGATAGATAGCATATTTTTCATCATGATCGCATATTATAAAGTGACAGCTTTATCTACTTTATTCGCAATGATACTTAATATATGGTTAATTAAAAGTGTTGTCGAAATAATAGGGCTCCCTTTTTCTGTCAGATTAGCAATCTGGTTAAAAAATGTTGAAAGACTCGATACTTATGACAATAAAACTGATTTTAATCCATTTAGATTAGATACAGGCTATCCTAGCGGTAGTAACCATTATTTAGAAAAGGCGACTTAATATGAAAAAAGCAATAATTTTGTTTTCTGGTGGACTTGATTCTACGACATGCCTGGCTCTCGCTAAATCTGAAGGATACGAATGTCATGCCTTAAGTTTTGATTATGGACAAAAACATATTGCAGAGCTGAACGCAGCAAAAAAAATAGCGGATAAATTTAATGTCAAACATACGATAATTAACCTTCCTAAAATCCAGTTTTCTGGATCTGCACTAACTGATGAAAATAAAATTATACCAGTATCCAATAACAACAAAGATATTCCAATTACCTATGTGCCTGCTAGAAATACGATTTTTCTTTCCTATGCACTTGCTCTGGCAGAAGTATCAAATGCACAAAACATTTTTATAGGGGTTAGCGCTATTGATTATTCTGGATATCCAGATTGCAGACCGGAGTACATACAAGCTTTTCAAAAACTGGCTAATTTAGCAACAAAAGTTGGCGTAGAGGAAAGTAATATTAGAATTCAAACCCCATTAATCAACCTCACTAAGGCTGAAACAATTAAATTAGGGCTCGGCTTTGGAGTTGATTATAAAATGACTGTATCGTGCTATCAGGCTTCTAACGTTGGACATGCCTGTGGTGAATGCGACAGTTGTACCCTTCGGAAAAAGGGATTTTTAGATGCCAAGTCAGAAGATGTTACATTATATATCTCTGATGCTATTGCCGACAAAGGCGGTTATTCTTTTTAAAATGATCTATTTTATTTGTGGAGCGGTATGGATTGATATCCAACCCGCCCCTTCTTGTATATCTCCCATATACGGTGAGTTCCATCGGGTTACAGCGTTTCATAATA
>CAYXNR010000058.1:0-7368 GCA_964466595.1 uncultured Coxiellaceae bacterium
TTTGAATCCCCTCCCGCCACGCTTTTTGTGGAGGGAGGGGTAGGGGTGGGAGGCTAAAGTTCTTGTACTAAATCGTATTTTTTCGTGTTCGTAACTTCCTCTTCCTCTATTTCATTTGAGATAAAACTTATTTTTTACCTCCCACCCCTACCCCTCCCTCCACAAAAAGCGTGGCGGGAGGGGGTGCAAATCAGGCTGATTTATTCAATAAAGCCCCGAGTGGTTTTTTGTAAGTAGTTCATTTCATTTTATATTTTATAAAAAAACTCTGCCGGGGTTGAAGACCTTTCTTAGCGTTTCAACCAGGAAATACCGCCTATACTTCATAAAAGGCTGGTCGAAATGAGTAGGGGGAGAATATGTCTGCTTCTGATCGAAAGAACTACCAAGAAGATGAGGCTGCAAAAGAATTAAAGGAGGAGCAGGCTAGTCTCGATTTGTCCGAAGGAGAGGAGCTTAGTGAAGAAGAAAAAAGGTCTATTGAAATAGAATTAGGAGAATTAAAAGAATTATTCGAACAAAGATTAGAATTTGATAAGCTCGCTATTCTCGGTTCACCTAAAAAATTGGAGGAAGCTCTTCTTACTCAAGCAGAAGTGGATTCCGGTTCACCTAAAAAATCGGGAGAAGCTCTTCTTACTCAAGCAGAAGTGGATTTAAGAAAATTAGTTCTAGGCTATCGCTTGGCTAGGCTGGCTCAAAAAAAGGAAAATGACTCCGAAAAAATTGCCGCCGCAAAGGAAAATGCTTTAACTTCACTCTATTTAAGTAGAGTAAGAGATAGTCAAGCACAAGATGTTAAGAAGAAGCAAGTTCGTTTACTCGAAATAGATGATTTCATGCCTGAGATTGATGCTCTATATCATGACAATCATCAAAACTTAAAAATAAATTTAGTAAAATTTATTAAAGAAACCCTGATACCAGAAATCAAAAAACAGACGGGGCTTGATTCTGAATTATTTGTAACTTTATGTAGCGAGCTTGAAAAAGAAATAGAGCTTGAAAAAATAAAGAGTGAAAAAAAACTTCAATCAAACCTTGCTAGTGCAAGTGAAGAAATGAAAGTAGACCCGGATAAGCCTAGCGAAGAAACTACAGAAGAAGAGAACGAACTCAACGAAGAAGCTAAAGTAGAAGCGGCCGCTCTGCCCAGCGAAGAAATCAACAAGGATCAGGACAAACCCAGCGATAAAATCAGCAACCAACCCAGACAAAAAATGCAAGAAAACGCTTATGGACCTAATCCTAGGCTTGTATCCATGATACAAACTATTCAATTAACACTTGATGAGGTTCTGGAAGGAAAAATAAAAAAACGCGAGGCCTTACTTCAGGAAGCTGGTCTCGATCTTAAGTCATGTTCAATGCCCTATTTTATCGGAACTTTTAATGAATGTGATTTAAAAAACAAGAAGGAACATGAATTAAAAATTGCACTGCTCAAAGAAATGAATCAACATATCGAATTACTAGAAAAAATTATTGCTTTACAGCAAGCCCTCAGCAACCCTGAGAATGATCCCGTCGCCCTACTGAAAAAGCAGCATCCTCCAGTAGATCCAAGCGTTGTAGAGAAAGCCGCCCAATTTATTCCAACTATAGAGCAAGCTTTAAAGCAGTCTCTTGATTTATATGAAAATGAGATCTGCGACTGGTACAGTTGTGACAGCTTAGAGATTTTAGCAAAACGCTCCGCCTTACTCGGCTTTCTTTCTGAGGCAGTAGAAAAGACTACTGCTTTAGTTCAAGACCACTCTGGCTCGACGAAAACCGCTCAAGCCTTGTTTAGTACAATTAAATTGGAAAAGAAAGGAAAAATTCATCAACTTTGTTTGGCCCATCCCGATCTTGCCGAATGTCTATCTGCATACAGTAGTGCTATTGGGATCTCGCTGCTCATAACAGGCGTCTTAGTCACTGCAATTCCTGTATTGGGCGGACCCCTTACTGGGCTGCCGCTCATGGCTGCGGGCTTGGGTCTGCTTACCTTAAGCGCCTCTCTTGCCAAAACCTTGCCCGGGGGGTTTTCTCAAGTAAGAGGGAGTCAAGCCTATGAACAAAAGCATGATCAAGGTTTTTTTAGTACAGAAAGAAGCCTAGCCTTGGCAAAATTTTCGGATCATTTAGAAAAAATAGCAAACTTCCACAAAAAAATGGGCAAGGCTTTTGCTAAATCAGCCGAAGCAGGGGCAGAACCACATGCCCCGAGATCAAAACGCTTAGGTTCTTAGGTCAGGCAGACTTCTTTCTTAGAACTTCCCTCCTTGTAAATAAAATATATTGACAACAATAGAGATATCTTCTAAACTTAAATAAAAAATAGGGGATTGATGTGATCAGGGTTGTAGAAATAGCTCTTAGTGCAAAAAAAGTGTTTCATAAAATTCCTCTACCGATCAAAAAAAAGCTCTTTACTTGGGTTGCAGCAGTCGAAGAAAGAGGACTTAATGAGGTAAGAAAAATATCTGGGTATCATGATGAGCCATTAAAAGGCGATAGACAGGGTCAACGCTCTATACGTCTTAACAAACAGTGGAGAGCAATTTACCGAATTATCAACGCGAAAATTGAATTTGTACTAATCGAAGAGGTAACACCACATGACTACTAAAAAACACAGATCTGCACGAGAAGCACTTCATGATGTTCTTAGATCTTCCTTTGGAGAATTTGTTAGAGATATTCGAGAGTGTGATGAAATATCTCAAACTGAACTTGCTAGGCGTATGCGTGTATCTCGCCAATTTGTTTATGCTGTTGAAAAAGATAAGGCTAATATTAGCCTAGAAATGGCTATTAAAATTGCTCGCGCTTTTGGCTATCCCTATGAAGCTTTCGTTGAAATATTTTTAAATGATATGCTAAGGAAATCTGGAATAAATAAAATTGTTCATCTTGAGTCTAAAGCGGCTTAATTTTCAAGCAGAGAATAAAACATCCGATCGTAAATCCCACTATCTTTATAGGCCCTACCAAAATGCGCCGAGATCAAAACGCTAACCTAGCGCAGGCAGACTTGCTTCCTTCTTTCCTTCGCTCTTATCCTCTTCTTGATAAGAGTCATGATTCACAATTTCTTGTAATAAGTCTCTTACTCGAGATTTTCTCCATTCTTCAGTAGCGGTATTGAAAAAACGCCAAGTCACGCTTCTCTCTCCTAAGGATTTTTTGGCCTGGCTTTGCAAGGCCTCCAAGGTCTTCGCTTCTTTTAAGGCTTCTAAACAAGCTCTTTTTTTTATTTTGGTATTCATTTCAAAACGAATAAAGGTTGTTATACAAGCTCTTTCGGAGCGTTTTGTAAGTAAACTGATTTCTTCGCTCAAGAGCAGATCTAAGGCGGATATTTTTTCACTCAGCTCGTCAGGAATATCGTTTGGATCTGCCTTGACCACAGAAAAGAAAGTGTTCGCTTGCCTCATCCGAGAATAACGTGTTTTCGGTTTTGAAATGAGAGGACGCTTTTCTTCTTTTAATTTCGGGCTACTTCGTTGTCGAGAGGAAGGCAGCTGACCTTGGCTGATTATTTCTAATAAATCCAGAGTAGTACTCGGAGGCGTATAATGTAAAATCGAAATCAATTTTTTGTACCGCTTTTTATAAGTCATACAAATTTCCTGCCAAGAAGCTTCTTTATTGTTTTGAAGCTCTTGTAGAAAACAATTTAATAAGGTTTTTTTATTTTTTGCGATGTCTTTTTCATCTATAATCACCTTGATTAAAGCAATGACTATCTTCCTTCTTGTTCTATCAATATAGCCTGGATCTTTTGCAATACGCTGTTTTCTTTTTTCATCTGTTTCATTTGCAACAAAGCGGTTCTCCTCTTGCTGGAGATACTCTAAGGGAGGCACATTTTTCGCAAGCGCTACTCTTTTTGCTTTCGCTACTGCATAGTGATGCTTGATCTGCCGTTTCACTTCTGGACTCTGCTCTTGTTCTTGCAAGGTTTTTATTGTAGTGGCCGTTTGCTGATCGAGAGCATAAGCAGAGATATAACCTCGACGCGTTTTTTGATCATAAAAAACGGGTTTCCAAATCACCTCCACATACATGGTTTCATCTGGCTCTTGTTTTTCATAAGCAGCAGCATATACACAAGCCTCAGTAAATCCGTTTGCAAAAAGATAATTTGCTACTTGCTGCGCATAAGAATCATTTTGCCCTGCATTGGAAAGTCCTGTTGCACAACCAAAGAGATAAATAGCTTTCACTTTTAATTTATCTTGATGAGTAAAGGGAGGCTTAGTAAATAAATTCCAGCTTTTCTTAGCTTGAAAAGCTTTGGCAAAAAACTCGACAAATTCTTTGGCAGTAAATTCACCAAAAACTTCATGGTCACTGTGTCCTAAAAAAAACAGTGCCCCAAGTTCTTCATCTGCTGTTTTTAATTCTAATTTGTCTGTGGTGAAAGGATTAGCCTCACCTTTGTGAAAATCATTGACCTGAAGCGACTCGCCAGTTTTGATTTGCGTATAAGAAAATAGCATGGCCAATTCGGTCGCCATGCTGTTAGTTTCTTCCGAGGCATCGACTCTAAATATCCTATATATCCGTGAAAACATAGTGCTCCTTTAAGAGATCATCCAAGAACCTTCGAAACACTCGGCCACAGGAGTCACAAGAACCTTCGAAACACTCGGCCACAGGAGTCAGCTGCCTCGTTGCAAAGATTCGCGGCCGCGAGCCCGTCAATCCTTTAGGATTGAGGGGCAGAAGAAACAGTATTCTCTTCGCTCACGACGGCCTTCTCAATCAGCACCTGCTCTACAGGCACATTCTGATGTCCGCCACGACTGGTTGTCGCTACTTTTTTAATCTTATCGATCACAGCCATGCCTTCAATCACTTTGCCAAAAACGCAGTAACCCCATCCCTTGTCAGATTCTTGAGTATAATCGAGAAAATCATTATCAACGACATTAATAAAAAACTGAGCCGAGGCTGAATGCGGATCAGAGGTGCGCGCCATAGCAATCGTACCCTTTTTATTGCTCTTGGCTTGCTTTGCTTCATTTGGAATAGGTGCACCTGTTTTTTTTGCTTGCAAATCGGAATCCAAGCCACCGCCTTGAATCATGAAGCCATTAATCACACGATGGAAAAGCGTGCCGTCATAAAAACCGGCTTTGACATAGTTTAAAAAATTATCAGCAGTTTGAGGCGTATTTTTAAAATCCAATTCTAGCGTAATATCGCCAAAATTCGTTTTCAGCGTAACCATATTTTTATTTTCCTGTATAAGTAAGAGCTAGCAAGTATATCGTATTTTTCGCTTCATTTCACGGTGAACGATGAGCAAACTTTTGCCTCAAGCTGCGAGCGTTTGCCTCAGCCAGGGAGATCGATTAGACTGATCCCCTTTATAATTAGTTGGCTCTTTCTCATGCCAAACAAAACGACGGTAGCTTTACCTTTGATTCAGCCCCAGCGAGCTCTTTCTTTTTTGGAAAAAAATAATTTCAGTGGCTTTCTGGATGAAATTGCTTTATTGGGTGAATGGCTACAAAATTATCACAAACTTTCTCACTACAAGGGGAATGATGCGCGTCTTGCCACACTACTGAAGCAAACTCCACAGCTTAATATTCCCTCTCTCACGACTCAACAAGCGCTTTCTTTCAAAACGCTAGCTCATGCCTGGCAGGATACTCCGGTTCCTCAAGTACAGAAGAATTTAAAAGCAAAGGCTCCGCTACGGAAAGATATCCGCCATCGTCTCAAATTAGGAATGGAAGCTTTCAAACTACTCTGTGTTGGTGGTGAGTTAGAAGAAAATACGAGCTCCCTACAGCAAACAGTTGATCGACGGTCGCCTGCAGAAGAAAGTACAAGCTCCTTGAATTTGCAACGAGTCGATCAAATCTCTGAGGTAGAAGAGAAACAGTTTAGGAAATTAGATGCGGCTGCACAAAAAGCAATTCGTAATTATAAAACGTGGCGACAAAAAATAAAACGTGTCGTCGAATATACACTTGCAGCACTGACTGCTTTTGCCTATGGCACAGTAGAGATGGTCGCCACCATGCTGGGTTTTTTTGCTGCTGCGGGAATAGTGTGGACCAATCCCTGGCTTGCCCTGCTTGGCGTTTTATTGCTCGCAGGAGCAATCATTTTTCCTATACCTTCTACCTGGACTAACTGGAAAATTTTTTCTACTTATCTGCCGGCTTTTTTTGACAAGATCGGTGATGAATATCAAGAAATTAACTCTCCGAAAAAAAAAGCGCTCTTTTGGCTTCTTTCAATTTTTGCCTTTGCTACAGGAATTGCAGCCGGCGGACTGGCCTATACAGCAACTATTGCTTTGCCTGCGATGATGGGGCTTGGGACTATTAGCCTGATCTTTCCTCCCCTCGGTCTTATCTTAGCTGCTGCCATCACCCTTACTCAAACCTTCACACTGCTGCGCAATTTTGCAGGTATACTACGCAAGAAAGATTCTTGGCAAGCACTGAAAGAACCTTTTTTGGAAGTAAAACGATTTCTGAATGAGAACCAAGCAAGCTGGGGAAGACGTCTTATTATTTGGAGCATGGTGCTAGGTTTAGCACTGATAGCTTTGGTTGGTTTAGCGATGAGTTGTTTTACCTCGACGAGGGCTGTTGGCAAACTCTTCATCGATCAATTTCACACTGCCCCGCAAAAAGCTTTAATTTGCGGGATTGTCATCTCTGCTGTGTGTTCTTTCTTTAGTCGCATCTATTTAACCTTAAGTAGTACGCTCGCTTCTGCGATCGACTTCAGTAAGCGACTTTTTAAAGGTGAACCCAGTGCGACCACTCGAGAACCTCATCCTATACCGCTTAAGAAAATAATGGCTATTTTGATTGATAGTGTCTTAGCGGGGCTTTTTTATGCTTGGAGTATGATCTCTTTATGCAAAAAAACGCCTGCAGACTTGCAACAGGATATTGATCTTCATCTCGGTGGCATGTCAGCCAGTTCAACAACTGCTTTGGCGACTGTCGCCGGCCTCACCTCTTTCGTACGGAACAGTGCTGTCAGTTTCGATCATGCTGCTAAACCTGAAAATATTGAGGAGGAAGCACGCCAACAGTATGCTGCCGAGCGGGTTAAAAAGAATATTGATTTTTATCGCCACTACAACAATCGGCATCTTTTTAGTCCCTCAAGCGCTTCTAATATGAGACATTCTGATGTGGGACGTCCTGGGAAACACAGTTATCCTGGACAATAGTGTCATCCTGGACAACAGTGTCATCCTGAACAACAGCGTCATCCTGAACGAAGTGAAGGATCTCAGTACTTTTCAGCGAGAGATCCTTCGCTTCGCTCAGGATGACAAATACATAGGATGACAAATACGTAGGATGACAAATACGTAGGATGACAAATGCGTAGGAT
>CAYXNR010000058.1:7468-12707 GCA_964466595.1 uncultured Coxiellaceae bacterium
GACAAATGCGTCAGCATGACAAATGCGTCAGCATGACAAATGCGTCAGCATGACAAATGCGTCAGCATGACATGCGCGAGCACCTAAGCATTAATCAACTTTTCCATAGTCCCTAAGATTTTTTCAGCCTCTCTATCCACAAGACTCCACCAAATATCGGGATTGTGAGTGACAATAGCCTTGAAAGACAAAATCTCTTTGAATTGCACTACAGCCTCTTGCAGCTGTTTTGTCTTTTTTTTATTGAGCGCTTCTGTGAAAAGCAATAAGCCTTCTACATGACGCAGATGAAGAAGATAAAGATCTTTTATACAATGAAAAAGTGGCTGCTCATGCCAGGCTTCTCTTTGAAAAGCTTCGCCGAGGGGTTGTGCTGATTGCTGCATCAGACTCTGCCAGATAAAAAATAATTCCTGCCAATAGATTACTTGAAAATCCACTAATTTTTCGGGCCTCATCAATAATTTCTTTAGCAAATTTTGATAATTCTGATGAAAAGAAAGAATTTGAAAAAGAGAGGAGGTTGGAATGCCTTCGTCCAAGAGTTTATCCAAAAAACGCTGGCTTTTTTCAGCCAGCTGAAAGCTGCTGTTTAACCATTCCCTTGTTTCGCTTTTCATTCTTTCTTTTTGCTGCTCTTCCATTGCTCACTCCCTTTTCAATTAGGTTATTCAGTTTTTTAAAACCACGCGATACATCCATATACAAAGACCCACTGTCGATGCTGCCCCTAAAAAATAAGCTAGATTTTGATAGCCGGCAGGCATAAGACGCAACGCATCAGAGCTTTCTTTTAAAGCAAAAGGAAGGGCTAGAATCACACCCATGAGCGAAGCACCGGCAACCAAACCGCAGGCCAAAAGCAAACCGCGGTGTTCACGGGCACCAAGCTGCTTTAGCTGTTGTGAAACCCTTGGATAAAGCTGATTGAGACGGACTGAGACCAGAAAAGACAAGAGACCGCCAATGACAACAGGCGTCGAGCTCTCTAAGGGTAAATAAATACCTAAACCCACTGCGAGTACGGGTAAACGCCGTCCACGTTTTTTTAAAAGTTCATCGATGACCACACAGATCGTAGCAAGGAGACAGCCGAGCACGATCATTTTCCATTCGAGTTGTTTTTCAAAAACCCCTTTAGCCACTGCAGCCATCAAACCCGCTTGGGGCGCAGCCAGCATTTGCGCCGGATTCATATGGGGACGAGGGAAAACGCCGCCAATACCATAGGCGGTATAAAGTAATTGCAAAATAAGCGGTACGGCAAAAGAAGCCACGATCACGCCCAAAAGCAACATGAGCTGTTGTTTCCAGGGCGTTGCACCGACAAGCTGTCCGACTTTTAGGTCTTGCATCGTATCATTAGAGATAGAAAGCGAAGCACCGATGATCACCATCGAGCCAATGCTAACAACTGAACCAAGCAAGGCCTTGCCGCCGACATGGGCCAGGCCTACTTGTGAATTAAACAGTGCTAACAAAATAAGCGCAAATACTAATAAAGCACAGACCAGCATGCCAGAAACGGGGCTATTGGTTGAGCCAATAAGTCCTGCGAAATAAGCCATGATCGAACAGAAAATAAAACCACCGCCAATAATATAAATTACACTGAAACCAGAAATAAAATAGCGAAATCCTAAAGACAAACCAAGCTGATGAGGAATAATACAGTTCGCCACAAAGAAAAAAAGAGGCAGAATAAGCAAAATAAGCGCACCGAGTACCCAATGGATCGGAAGGTCACGTTCTGTGCGTGGGATCTCCTCCGCTTTGCCAGACAATTTCATCTGCTTCAAAGAAACAAAAGAAGCAAGTAAGCTATTCATGACGGGCTTAATCAAGGTACAAAGCGTCCACAAACCGCCAATCAACATGCAGCCCACGCCAATATAGCGAATATGCGCTTTCCAGATGAAGGAGGCCGAAGCTGTGGCACTCATATCAAGAGGCAAACCCTCAAGCCAGCTTAAACTGGGTACGCCGATCAGCCAACCGAATATGATGCCAAGCAAAACACTCAGAGCCACATTGATTCCGATAATATAGCCCGCCGCAATCAAGGCTGGCGAAAAACCGAAACCCAAACCGACAATGATTTTTTTCCACCGAAACCAGAGAGGTAGACTATCTGAAAAAATTTGAAATCCGGTTTGGAATAAAGTAATTAAACCACCAATTATCCCGCCGATAAAAATGGAACGCAGGTCTTTTGTTTCCCGATTGACGCTCGCTTTTAAAACATTACCAATAGCTAGACCTTCTGGATAAGTGAGGGTTTGATCTCGTAATAAAGCTCGCCGTAAAGGAATGGAAAACAGTACGCCAATCACACCGCCTAATAAGCCCGTTAACACGGTTAACCAATAGGGAAACCCCTCCCACACCCCTTGAATAATTAAAGCCGGCAAAATAAAAGCAATGCCGGCAGTGAGTGCTTCTCCCACTGAAGCCATGGTTTGCACCATGGTGTTTTCTAAGATATTTGAATTTCGAAAGAAGCGTAAAATACCCATCGAGATGACAGCCGCCGGTATAGAAGCAGAAACGGTGGTGCCCACTTTAAGACCGAGGTAGGCATTGGCTGCAGCGAGAATGATCGTTAAAATAGTCCCGAGAATAATGACTCGCGGTGTAATTTCTGGTAAAGCTTGGTTTGCGGGAATCATCGGAGAATCTACCGCTGCGTGTTCTCCCTGATGCTTTTCTTTCATGACCCCTCCATTTGTAAAAAATTAGACAGCAATCCTGATAACGCGTGGGGGATAAATTATGACATGCAGATGAGAGTCTGTCATCCTAGTAGCCAAGGTGAATTAGTAATCCAAACCAAACTTTGCATTCCCTGCCAGTTCCGCTACAATCCCTCGCTATGATAACCCCCACAATTCTTCTTTCACTGAACGATGCGCAGCGCGAAGCTGTTACTGCACCGCTTTCGCATCAATTGGTCCTGGCCGGTGCCGGCAGTGGTAAAACTCGGGTTCTCACTTATCGTATCGCTTGGCTCGTTCATCATGAAAAAATTTTACCGTCTCAGATTTTAGCTGTTACCTTTACGAATAAGGCTGCTAGTGAAATGCGCCACCGTATTGAAACCTTATTAGGAGGCTCTACAAAATCCTTATGGGTGGGTACTTTTCATAATCTCAGTCACCGCTTACTGCGTTTGCATTGGCGTGAAGCCGGCTTAATAGAACATTTTCAAATCATCGACGCAGATGATCAATATCGCTTACTACGGCGTCTTATTGCGGCACTTAATTTGGATGAAGAAAAATTTCCTCCCAAAGAAGCCCTGTGGTTTATCAATAGCCAAAAAGAAGCTGGGCTAGCAGCAAACCAGGTTTCTACACAGGGCAATCCTTTTCAGCAAAAATGGCTTTCGATTTATGCTGCCTATGAAGAAGCTTGTCAACGCGCCGGCCTCGTTGATTTTGCCGATTTACTGCTTAAGGTACAATTGTTGTGGCAAAAACACCCGGAACTATTGGCACATTATCAAAATCGCTTTCGCTATATTTTAGTCGATGAATTCCAAGACACCAATGCGCTACAATATAATTGGGTACGTCAACTCGCTGGTCAGCATAATTTTATCACTATTGTTGGTGATGATGATCAATCAATCTATGGTTGGCGTGGCGCACAGGTTAAAAATTTAGAACGCTTTCGTCAGGATTTTTCTCCCGTCCATTTGGTGCGCTTGGAACAAAACTATCGTTCAACTGGCACCATACTGAAGGCAGCGAATGCCCTGATTGCCAACAATCCCAGCCGCTTTGGTAAAAATCTCTGGACTGCTCAAGGAGAGGGCGACAAAATCACGCTCTATGCGGCCTTCAATGAATTTGATGAAGCGCATTATCTTAGTAACTGTATACGAGAACAAAAAGAGAAGGGTCTTGCCTATCGTGAAATGGCTGTTCTCTATCGCTCCAATGCCCAATCCCGTGTTTTGGAAGAAACTTTTATTCACTATGGTCTGCCTTATCGAATCTATGGCGGCCTGCGTTTCTTCGAGCGGGCAGAAATCAAAGATATGCTTGCTTATCTGCGTTTAATTACCAATAGCAATGATGATAGTGCTCTTGAACGCATTATCAATCTACCAACCCGTGGTATTGGTGAAAGCACGCAAGCGCTGATACGTGAACAGGCCAGAAAGAGCGGTCTGTCTTCTTGGCAAGCGGCTGAATACTTGCTTGCTGAAAAAGGTCTGCCTGCGCGTGCGGCTTCGGGTGTTAATCATTTCCTGGAAATAATTAAAACACTGCGGTTTGATGTGCAAAATCTGTCTCTTCACGAATTAGTACAGCATGTTGTTTACAACAGTGGTTTAATTGATCATTACCGCAAAGAAAAAGGCGAGAAAGGCATCTCTCGCATCGAAAACTTAGAAGAATTGATCAATGCTGCGAAGGAATTTGAAAACGAATTCCATCCAGAAGATCTCTCACTTTCACCCCTATCAGCCTTTCTCTCCTACTCGGCCCTCGAAGCTGGAGAAGGCCAGGCCTCTTCATCCGAAGATGGTGTACAACTCATGACCTTGCATTCTGCTAAAGGTTTGGAATTTTCCTTGGTTTTTCTAGCCGGCTGTGAGGAAGGTTTGTTTCCTCATTATCTTTCTCAAGAAAATCCAGAAAAATTAGAAGAAGAACGCCGTCTATGTTATGTGGGTCTGACTCGTGCGATGCAAAAATTATATCTTTCTTATGCCGAGTCTCGACAACTCTACGGTAAAAACACCCATAATCGACCCTCACGTTTTCTACAGGAAATTCCTGCTGAATTAATTGAAGACGTTCGCATTAAAACGAAGGTTACCCTGCCTGAATCTCTGCTTGTAAAAAAAGCAGCGACAATCAGTACTGACTTAAGAATCGGCCAGCAAGTCCTTCATCCTCAGTTTGGAGAAGGGATTATTTTACAGCAGGAAGGGCAGGGGGATAGGGCACGCTTGCAAATTCGTTTTGCTCGGGTAGGAGTGAAGTGGTTGATAGCGAGTTATGTGAATGTAAATACTTGAATATAAGTAATTTACTTCATCACGCGTATTTGAATTATATTCAATTTAACCTAGTTTATCTAATTTTATTAAACTAAGTATATTTTGTTATAAACGCAAATGATGAAAAATTGCAATCTTAGATTACGTAGGGTGGATTAGGCGCTTTTTGCCGTAATCCACCAAACAAAACTTCATTCTGCTTCGTTCATTCCTGCAAAGGTAATA